>DASRES010000089.1 GCA_035651955.1 Acidimicrobiia bacterium | reverse complement strand
CGAGCTTCTCGTACGCGCACCGCGGCGTGGACGGGAAGCCCGTCCCGAGCCGCTTCGCCGAGCGCGACGAGGTCGACGCGCTGTTCCACGCGGCGGGCTCCACGGGCAAGGGCGTCGTGCTGATCACGCCGGGCAGTCAGTGCACGTACGCCGACGTGTACGAGTGGCAGCCGCGCGTCGGCCGGCCCTTCACCTACCCGTTGTTCGCGAGCCCCGGCGGCCGGCACCTCGAACCCGTCGGCCTGCACGAGCAGGGTCTCGCCCGCGGCGCACGGGTGTGGCCGCAGGTCACGCCGCGCCCGCTCACGATGCAGTTCACGCTGGCCGACCCGTACAGCCTCAACACCGGCACGGTGTTCGGCGAGCTGCTGAAGGTGAGCCGTGCGGTGCGGCTCGCCGCGTACCGCGACCCCGAGTGGCGCGCGCTCGCCGCCGCCGACCTCGAGACGTCACCGATGAAGCCACGTTGGGACACGTTCGAGGTCTCCGAGTCGAGGACCTTCCCGGAGCTGCAGGGCCGGCGCGTCACCGACCTCGCGCGCGAGCGCGGGTGCAGCCCGCTGGACGTGATGTGCGAGCTCGCGGTCGCGGAGGACCTGTCGACGCGCTTCCGCGCGTACATTGCGAACGACGACGTCGACGCGGTCGCGAAGCTGCTCACGCACGAGAGCGTCGTGCTCGGCCTGTCCGACGCGGGCGCGCACGTTGACCAGCTGTGCGACGCCCCGTTGCCGACCGACCTGCTGGGCACGTGGGTGCGCGAGCGCGCCGTGATGCCGCTCGAGCGCGCCGTGCGGAAGCTGAGTGGCGAGCCGGCCGACCTGTTCGGTCTTGCCCGGCGCGGGTACCTGCGCGAGGGGTACGCGGCGGACGTCTGCGTGTTCGACCCGCGGACGGTCGCGCCGGGACCGACACGGCGCGTGCGCGACTTCCCGGCCGACGCCGAGCGCCTCACGGCCGAGGAGCCCGTCGGTGTGCGGCACGTGCTCGTCAACGGGACACCGATCCGGATCGACGACGAGCAGCTCCCCACCGACGGCCTCCGCCCGGGGCAGCGACCGGCGATCACCTGATCCGTCGGTCGTTCTTTGAAGCGTCAGCCACACCTTTGTGTGGTTGAGCCTTCCGAGAACGTGGGGATCAGCGGCGCCTCGGGCGGTGGTCGGCGCGGATCGCGTCCTCGACCAGGCCGATGGCCCACGTCACCGCGGCGACCGCGTCCTTCGGGTCGAGGTCCCAGTCCGCGACGAGGCGCTCGTAGGAGGACACGTTCCACAGCACGTCGAGCACGGCCGCGGCGATCGTGCGGTCCCGCGCGGGCCACTTCGGATTGCCGTCGCGGACCGCGGTGACGAGCGCGTCGCGCAGACGGTCGTGCGCGGCCACGAGCGTCGGGTCGCGGACCGTCGTGCGCGGCTCGAGCGGGAACGACGACACGTACTCGAGCAGCTGCTCGGTGAACCGCTGGAGGTCGTCGAGCGCGAGCCCTTCGGGCGCGACGCCCGCTTCGGACTCCAGCCGGGCGAGCACCGCGTCGCGCAGCTCGCGTTCGCCGGCGAAGTGCCGGTACACGGTCCGCTCGTTCACGCCCGCCCGCTCCGCGACGGCACGAACGGTCAGCGCGTCCCAGTTCCAGATCGCGCGGTCGTGCAGGATCGCGGCGCCGGCGTCGACGATTCGCTCGCGGGTCTCCGCGACCTGGCGGCGGCGGACGGGACTGTCGTAGCGGCGGCGGGCCGGCTCGGCCGTGGTCACGCGACGGTCGCGGGCAGCGTCTCGAACCCGCGCACCGTCGACGTCGGCGACAGGCGGGCCCGGTCGAGGTCGACGTCCCACTCCGGGAAGCGGTTCAGCAGCTCGTCGAGCGCGATGCGACCTTCGAGACGGGCGAGCGCGGCGCCGAGGCAGTAGTGGATGCCGTACCCGAACGCGAGGTGCTGGCCGACCTTGCGGTGGATGTCGAAGCGGTCGGCTCCGTCCCAGCGGCGGTCGTCGCGGTTGGCCGCGCTCACGACGAAGAGCATGGCGCTCCCCTCGGGAACCGTCTGCCCGTGCACCTCGACGTCCTCGGGGACGTACCGGCCGATCTGCGGTCCCGGTGACTCGTAGCGCAACAGCTCCTCGATCGTGTTCGGGACGAGAGACCGGTCGGCGACGAGCTCGCGTCGCTGGTCGGGGTGCTCGGCGAGCACCTTGCCGGCCCAGCCGATCAGGCGCGTCGTCGTCTCGTTGCCCGCGCCCGCGACGACCGTCGTGTACAGCAGCGCCTCTTCCCGCGTGAGCGTGCGCGTCACGCCGTGCTCGTCGGTGAACTCGGTGTGGAGCAGCTCGGTCATGAGGTCGTCCGACGGGTGCTCCATGCGCCAGTCGATGTACTCCTCGAACATCTCGCTGCCGAACGTCGGGTTCTCCGACACCTTCATCGCCTCGCCGGCGCGCACGCGGAGGTTCGAGTCGGCCATGTCGCGCACCGCCGCCTGGTCGGCCTCCGGGATCCCGAACAGCATGCCGATGACCCGCATCGGCATCTGTGCGCCCAGGTCCGCGATGAAGTCGAACTCCTTCTCGTCCGCGATGGGGTCGAGGCTGTGCGCGCAGAACTCGCGGATCTTCGGCTCGAGCGCCGACACGCGCCGCGGGGTGAACACGCGCGACAACAGGCTGCGGTGCACGTCGTGCGCGGGTGGGTCCTCGAAGATCAGGTTGCCGGGCGGCAGCTCGATGTTCGCCTTGATGAGCTCGAGCACGCCGCCACGACCCGAGATGAAGCGCTTCGCGTCGACGAGGCCGCGCTCGCAGTCCTCGTAGCGACTCACCGCGTAGAAGTCGTACTCCTCGTTGTAGTAGAGCGGCGCTTCTTGACGCAGCCGCTCGTAGAGCGGGTACGGGTCCGGCATGTTGATGGCGGTGTACGGGTCGTACGAGATGTCACTCATTCCCGTCCTGTCCTTCCATGAGCGCGACGATCGCCGACGGCGTGAGCGGCAACCGGGTCGCCGTCACGCCGAACGGCACGAGTGCGTCGTTCACGGCGTTGACGACGGCCGGGGGCGCGCCGATCGCCCCGCCCTCGCCCACGCCCTTGTGGCCGCCCGGCCCGGGGCTCGGTGTCTCGACGTGGCCGTACTCGATCGCGGGGACCTCGGTCGCGGTGGGCAGCAGGTAGTCCATGAACGTCGTCGTGACCGGGTTGCCCTCGTCGTCGTACGCGAGGTGCTCGTACAGCGCGCCGCCGATGCCCTGCACCGCGCCGCCCGCGATCTGACCTTCGACGACGCTCGGGTTGATCATCGGGCCGCAGTCCTCGCTCACGACGTAGCGCAGCAACGTGACGACACCCGTCGCGGGGTCGAGCTCGCACGTGCAGACGTGCGTGGCGTTCACCCAGATCGACGGGGCCGCGGCCGTGTAGCGCGCGGTCGCCTCCAGCCCCGCGGGCAGACCGGCGGGCAGCGCGGCCGGCTGGAAGTACGCGAGCGCGGCGAGCTCCGCGAGCGACACGCCGACGCTCGGCGTGCCGCGCACGTGCGCGTGGCTCCCGCTGAGCTCGATGTCCTCCGCGGCCGCCTCGAGACGGTGCGCGGCGATCGCGACGATGCGGTCGCGCAGGACGGCCGCGGTCTCGCGCACCGCGCCGGCGGTCATCGACCCGCTGCGGCTCCCCGCCGCACCCGCGCCGAACCCGGTGACCGCGGTGTCGCCCTGGATCGTGTTGACGTCCGCGATGTCGACACCGAGCGCGTCGGCCGCGAGCTGCACGACCGTGGTCTCGAGGCTGTTCCCGGTCGAACCGCCCGCGATGTACACGTTCACCGTTCCCGACGGCTCGATCCGGATGGTCGCGGCTTCCGTCGCGTACGAGCCGAACCCCGGTGTCGACGGCTCCACGTAGTTCGCGATGCCGATGCCGAGGTACCGGCCGTCCGCACGCGCCGCCGCCTGTTCGGCGCGGAACCCGTCGTAGTCGACGATCGCGAGCGCCTGCTCGAACGTCTCGAGGGGCGAGATGGCGTCGTACGTCATCCCGTTCGGGTTCGCGTACGGGAGCTCGTCGCGCCGGAGGAGGTTCCGGCGGCGCAGCTCGGCGGGGTCGATCCCCATTCGGCGCGCCGCGATGTCGAGCACGACCTCGCGGGCGAGGGTCTCGAACTGCCACGGCCCGCGGTACGCGGTTCGGCCAACGGTGTTCGTGTAGAGCGTCGTGGTCGCGAAGCCGGCGCGCGGCACACGGTACGGGCCCGGGAACAGCACGCCGACCGCGGCCGCGGTGCCGACCGGCCACGGGGTCGGGTAGGCGCCGCAGTCCTGCACGAAGTCGAGGTACGCGGCCTGGATCGCGCCCTCAGCGTCGAAGGCGATCGCGACGTCGGCGTGCTCGTGACGCGACTGGCCCGCCGCGAGCAGGTTCTCGGCGCGGTCCTCGACCCACTTCAGCGGCGCGCCGACCTTCGGTGCCGCGAGCATCAAGCACATCTCGTCGCGCTGCACGAGGATCTTCTGGCCGAAGCCGCCGCCGGTGTCGCGCATCACGACGCGGATGCGGTGCTCCGGCATCCCGAGCAGGCGGGAGCAGAACAGCCGGACCTCGTGGGGCGACTGCGTCGCGGCGTAGATCGTCAGCTCGCCCGTCGCGCGCGAGAAGTCGACGACGATCCCGCGCCCCTCCATCGGGACCGGCGCGTACGCCTGCTGGCGGATCGTCTCGGTGACGACGTGCGCGGCCTCGGCGTAGACGTCCTCGAGCGCGGACGCGGGGAGGCCGCCCAGCTGCCCGACGACGTTCGAGCCGTGCTGCTCGTGGACGAGCGAGTCGGCGGCCGCGGCCTGCGTGTAGTCGACGACCGCGGGCAGCGGGTCGTAGTCGACGTCGACCAGCTCGACCGCGTCCTCCGCGACGTAGCGGCTCTCGGCGACGACGAGCGCGACCGGATCGCCGACGAAGCGGACCTCGCCCTCCGCGAGCGGCGGGCGGGGTGTCTCCGGGCTCGCACGGCCGATCGACGTGTGCCACTGCTCCTTCGCGCCGGCGTTGAGGTCGGCGGCCGTGAAGACGAAGTGCACGCCCGGGAGCGCGAGTGCGGCGGACGTGTCGATCCCCCGGATCGCGGCGCGTGGGAACGGGCTCCGCACGAACGACGCGTGCAGCATCCCGGGCAGCACGACGTCGTCGACGAACGTCCCGCGCCCGGTGAGCAGCCGGGCGTCCTCGACACGATTGATGCGCGCGCCGACGTAGCGCGTCGCGCCCGTGGTCACGTCCGGTTCACGCAACCGCCGCGACGCGGCCGCCGTCGACGGGGACGATCGCGCCGGTCACGAACGACGCGCGGTCGGACGCCAGGAACGCGGCGACCTCGGCGACCTCGTGTGGCTGGCCGAGCCGCCCGAGCGGCGTGCCCTCGGCCGCACCGGGGAAGTGGTCGAGCGACGCGCCCATGATCTCGGTCTTGATGTAACCGGGACAGACGCAGTTCACACGGATGTTCTTGCGTGCGTACTCGAGCGCGCCCGTCTTCGTGAGCGAGATGACGCCGGCCTTCGCCGCGCCGTACACGCTCGTCGCGATCGAGGAGTTCAGCCCGCCGATCGACGACCAGTTCACGATCGCGCCACCGTTGCGGCACTCGAGCATCGTGCGGATGCCGTGCTTCATGCCGAGGAACACGCCGCGCAGGTCGACGTCCATCATGCGGTCGTACTGATCCATCGTGACGTCGGCGAGCATGATCCCGTCCGCGATGCCCGCGACGTTCAGGACCGCGTCGAGCCGGCCGAACTCGTCGACGGCGGCGCGCATCACCGCTTCGACGTCTGCTTCGCGCGTGACGTCGCAGTGCACCGGGAGGACCGCGTCACCGACCTCGGCGGCAGTGTCCTTCTCCGCGCCGCTCACGTCCGCGGCGACGACGCGCGCGCCCTCGCGGACGAACACCTTCACGGACGCCTTCGCCATCCCCGATCCCGCGCCGGTGACGACCGCGACCTTCCCGTCGAGCAAGCCCATGCGGACCTCCGGAAATTGGTGTCACCGACTATGACACGAATGTCGGGTCGGGGCAATCCTGCTCACGCGACGGTGCGGAAGAAGGTGCGCAGGTCGCCGGCGAACAGCTCGGGTTGCTCCATCGCGGCGAAGTGCCCGCCCCGTGGCATCTCGGCCCAGTGCGTCACGTTGTAGCGGTGTTCGACCCAGGGGCGCGGGTAGCGGAGGATCTCCTTCGGGTAGCGCGCCACGCCCGTCGGGACCGCGACGTACTCGGGCTGCCCGTCGCGGGTGTGCTGGTGCTCCCAGTAGAGGCGGGCCGAGGACGTGATCGTCTGCGTGACCCAGTACGCCATCACGTTCGTGAGCATCTGGTCGCGCGTGAAGACGTTCTCGGGATCGCCGTCGCAGTCGCTCCACGTCCGGAGCTTCTCGACGATCCAGGCGAGCAGCCCGGCCGGGGAGTCGTTGAGCGCGACGCCGAGCGTCTGGGGCTTGGTCGCCTGCTCGTTCGCGTAGCCGGACTCCGCACGCGCGAACCGTTGCATGGCGGCGAGGTCGGCCTTGTCGGCGTCGCCGAGCTCGACCGGCTCGGCCGGGGGATTTGCGATCGGCATGTTGAGGTGGATCGCCGCGCAGTGTCCGGTGTCCAGCGCGCCGATGCGTGTCGCGACCTGCGCGCCCCAGTCCCCGCCCTGCGCGCCGTACCGCTCGTACCCGAGTCGGTCCATCAACGCTGCGAACGCGCGCGCGATGCGCGAGACGTCCCACCCGCGCGTGTGCGTCGGTCCCGAGAAGGCATAGCCGGGCAACGACGGCGCGACGACGTCGAACGCGATCCCGTCGCCGGGCGCCGTGAGCAGCGGGATCACGTCGAGGAACTCCACGACCGAACCCGGCCAGCCGTGCGTCAGCAACAGTGGGAACGCATCGGCGGCGGTGGACCTCGCGTGCACGAAGTGGATCGGTTGGCCGTCGATCTCGGTGCGGAAGTGGTCGAGCTCGTTCAGCCGCGCTTCGTGGGTGCGCCAGTCGTACCTGTTCCGCCAGTAGCCGACGAGGTCGCGGACATAGTCGACGGGGATGCCGTACTCCCAGCCCGTCTCCGCGATCTGGTCGGGGAAGCGCGTCAGCGCGAGACGGGCGCGGAGGTCGTCGAGGACGCGGTCGTCGACGTGGATCGTGAACCGTTCGAGCGTGTCACCCATCGGTCGGCGGCCGGGGTGCCACGGTCACCGATGGGAGCGACGCGGTCGCCCCGCAACGCAGCACGGCGTCGACCACGCCGACCACCTCGTTCACGTCGATCAACGACCCGCTGAGGTAGCCCTTCGACACCCACTGCTGGCCGATCTCGGCGGCGAGGTCGGGGTCCCAGGCGTTCGCGAAGTGCGTCATCGCGTCACCCTCCCCGCCGGCACAGTCGCCGACGACGAGGCGCGTGAAGCCGATGCCCGGGTGCTCGATGCGCCATGCCTCGACGAGCTTGTCGAGCGCGGCCTTGCTCACCGCGTACGCGGCGAGCCCGGGCCACGGTGGTGTGAGCGACGCGCTCACCGACGAGAGGTAGACCGCGGTGCCGGACGACTCCGTGAGCGCGGGGAGCGCGGCGGCCGTCGCGATGGCCGCGCCGGTGACGTTCGTCGCGAACGTGCGCTGCCACGTCGCGGCGTCGGTCTCCGCGAGGCGGGCGAGCGGCCCGATCGCCGGCGTGTAGACGAACGCGTCGATGCCGCCGAGCTCGGCGGCCGCCTTGGCGATCGCGGCTCGGCAGGCCGGCTCGTCGGTGACGTCGCACGCGATCGCGATGGCGCCGTTGCCCGCCTCCTCGGCCGCGCGCTCGAGCTTGTCGACCGAGCGGGCGAGGAGGGCGACGCGCGCGCCGCGTTGACCCAGTCCGATTGCGATGCAACGACCGAGCCCGGTCGACGCGCCGACGACGACGGTTCGCACGGTGCTACCTCCACTGGAAAGGTGACGCGGATGTTAGGCACCACCACGCCGGAGCAGCAGCACGCCCGACGGCGTGCCGCCGCCCGACGTCACCACCGCGGTCCGCGCGTCCGCGACCTGGCGCTCGCCGGCGTCGTGGCGGAGCTGCACGACCGCCTCGTAGACGAAGCCGTAGCCGTGCGTCCGTCCTTCGGAGAGCTGGCCGCCGTGCGGGTTGACGGGCAGGTCGCCGTCGATCGCGATGCGCGAGCCGTCGCCGATCCAGTCCTTCGCCTCGCCGATGCCGCAGAACCCGAGCGCCTCGAGCCACGTGATCGCGTTGAACGTGAACCCGTCGTAGACCAGCGCGAGGTCGACGTCGGTCGGCCGGAGGTCCGTGCGCGTCCAGAGGTGCGCGGACTGACCGAGCACCTGCGGCTCGTGCGTCACGGTGTCCTGGTCCCACGAGACGCGCTCGGTGATCTGCGTGCCGACCGCCTCGACCGCGACCGCGGGCTTCGGCAGGTCGCGCGCGACGGACGCGTCGGACACGACGACCGCGACGGACGCGTCGCAGGGCACATCGCAGTCGTAGAGGCCGAACGGCGTCGTGATCGGACGCGCGGACATGTAGTCGTCCATCGTCATGGGGTCGCGGTAGATCGCGACCGGGTTGCGCGCCGCGTTCGCGCGGCCGTTGAGCGCGATGCGGCCGAGCATCTCCCGGGTGGCGCCGTACCGGTGGAAGTACTGGTTCGCGTTCATGCCGATCCAGTTGGCGGCCGACATCGCTCCGAACGGCGCGCGCCACTCCATCAGCGGACCGGAGACCCGTCCCGTGCCGGCTCCGCTCGCGAGCGCGAGACCGAGCGTCGCGTACGTCGACTCCCAGACCGTCCGGAAGCACAGCACGTGACGGCACAGCCCGCTCGCGACGGCGAGCATCGCGGCGATCACCGATCCGCCCGGTCCGGGCAGCTCACCGCCGCCGTTGTGCCACGTCGGGTGGATGCGCAGCGCCTCCTCGACCGCGGTGACACCGCCTTCGCTCATCCCCATGCCGCTGAGCCCGCCCGGGTACGTGGAGAGGCCGTCGATGTCGTCGAGCGTGAGACCCGCGTCGGCGACGGCGGCGAGGCAGGCGTCGACCGTCAGCGAGAGCGGGTCGCGCATCAGGCGGCGACCGATCGCGGAACGCCCGACGCCCGACAGGACGGCGCGGTGCTCGAACCGGTGATCGCTCACGGGCGGCCGCGGCGTCGGACGGCGCGGCTCGCCCACGCGGTCGCGCGGGTCGATCGTGCCGGTCGGCTCGAACAGCGGGAGCCAGGCGTCGTCGTGCTGCTCGAACCGGACCCGGACCTCCTGCCCGACGTGCACGTCGTCGGGATCGCAGCCGACGACGTTCGTCGTCAGGTGGACGTGCGCGTCCTCCTCGAGCGCGACGTTGGCGATCGCGTACGGGGGCTCGAACGCCGGGTGCCACATGTGGTGGTTGACGGTCACGCCCACGACCGTGCCGCGCCCCGAGACGACCGTCGGCTCCCACGCGGTGCTGCGGCACGCCGGGCAGATCGGCACGGGTGGGTGCACGAGCGTCCCGCACTCCGTGCAGCCCTGGATGCGCAGCTTGCCGTCGCGGCCCGACGTCCAGAACCACTCGTTCGACGGGGTGAGGAGCGGGAGCGGCCGCGCGACCTCCACTACGAGAGCGCGCCCGAGAGGAACCCGACGACGGGCGTCGCGGCCGGGAACGACTCGGTGATGCCCGAGCTCACGTAGCCGGCGTCCGTGATCATCGTGATGCCCGTGATGCCGACGGCCGCGTCGCTGCACAGGAAGACGAGCGGGTACGCCTGCTCGAGCGGCGTCGATGCGTCGATGCCGACCTCGCCCCGGTAGTCGGCACCGAACCCGAGCCATAGGTCCGCGTTCGCCTGCGCGAGGGGCGTGTCGGTCGGGCCGGGGAGGATCGAGTTGATGCGGATCCCCTGCTTCAGCAGACGGAACGCCTCGCGCGCGACATACGTGTTGATCGCCTGCTTGCTCCACATGTAGTCGGCCTTGCCGTGCTCCTGGGCCCAGCGTGACGCCTCGTCGAAGTCCGTGATGTCGAGGTACTCCTTGAGCAGCGGCAGGTTCGACTGCCAGCCGAGCCCGGCCGCCGACGAGATGAACCCGACCGCCGAGCCGCGCGGCATCATCCGCTTCTCGAGCAGGCGGTCGAGCATGTAGCGGTGGCCGAGGAAGTTGATCTTCTCGATCCCGGGCGTGCCGTCGGCGACGCCGGCGCACGAGAAGAGCGCGTGGACCTCGCCACCGCACTCGTCGACGGCGTTGTCGATCGACGCCTTGTCGGCGAGATCGACGTGGATCGCGGTCACTCCCTTCGCGTCGATGTTCGCCCGGTCCATCGCGACGACCTCCGCGCCGGCGTCCTTCACCAGCGCGACGACCGCGGCACCCATGCCGGTCGCGCCGCCGACGACGAGCGCCCGCTTGCCGTCGTACCTGAACGCGTCGAACAGACCCATGTGACCTCGCTCCCGAGACGTGTCGGCCCGCGGCGCGCGGGCGGCCGTGATCGCTGACGTGAGTGTTAGTCGATCCTCGCCGTGCCGTGCATGACGGGCACGTCAGTCAGCTCGTGTCGTCCTTGGGCCGGTTCTTCGGGTGGTTCTCGGGGTGGTCGGGATGGTCGGGCGGCACCATCGCTCGGTTGCCGGTGCCGCCGACGAGCCCCCAGCCGTCTCGGTGCTTGAGGTCGTGGTGGAACGCGCACAGGCAGTCGAGCTCACCGAGCCTCGTGTGCTTGGTCCTCGCCCACGGGTCGCGGTGGTGGAGCTCGATCCGCGTGCGCGTGCATCCCTCCACGCTGCAACACGGTGACTGCCACAACAAGGCGATCTTCTGCGCGACCTTCGGCCCGCGACCCAGGTGGGTGACGTTGGCGACGTCTTCACCCTTGGTGATGACCAGCTTGAGGATGGTGTCGCCGAGCAGCGTGCGTGCGGTCTTCACGGGGACGGGCCCGACGCCGGCGATCTCGCACAGCTCGTCGCCTGCGACGTGGCCGCGCAGCAGCGCTTCGTGGTCGAGGCGCAGGATCGACAGGTACGACGGGCGGCGATGCTTCTTCTTCGACGTCTTGTCGGCCGCCTCGGGTCGCTCGTCGTGTTCCCGGAAGACGCGGACGAACGCGTCGAAGGCGTACGCGTCGCGTTCCTCGCGCCGCCCCTCCCGGCGCGCGTTCGTGAACTCCTCGTTGACGACCCGTTCCAGCACGCGGGCGACGCGGCTTCCGTCGCGCACGGTCCCGACCGCGTTGAAGTGCCAGCGGTCCTCGTCGTCGGTCCACATGCGGGCCCGGCGCTCCGCGTGGATGCGGCGCTCGGTCGCTCCCGGGTCGGGATCGGCCGCCGCGCGTTCGCGCGCTGCCTGCTGTCGGAGCTCGGCGACCGTCGAGGTCAGCGCCTTGTCGAGCAACCGCCTCTCGGCGGCGGCGTCGCCGTTCGCACCCGCGGCGATGATCGCGGCCTGGGTCGGCGAGATCTCGCCCTTGCGCATCGCCGTCTCGGTCGCGGGATGCGAATCGAGCTTCTTGGACAGGTTCAGCTGCTGACGCGCCGCGCCGCGGGTCGTGCCCGCCTTCTTGGCGAGTCCCTCCGCCGCGTCGCGGTGGCCTCGCTGACGCCATGCGGCAGCGTCCTCGACGCGGCGCGCGAGCAACGTCTTCGCGTTCGCGGCGTGGCGTTCGATCCGGTCGAACGCGTCCCACATCGGCTCGGCGTCGGTCAGCGCGACCGCGTCGGGTTCGAGCGCGCGCAACAGCGCGCCGACCCGGTCCCGCACCTCTCGCACCTCGCGCACCTCCGCCACGTCGAGCATGCGTTCATTGTGCAACGAGGGTGTGACAGTTATCGCTGTCTCGGCGGGTCTCCGCGCAGCATTCGTGCCGCGCGCGTCACTTTGCGACGTGGTCGGCGATCTGGCGCAGGAGCGCGGTGTTCTGCTCGAGGAGCTGGCGGTTCGCGACCGCGAACTCCTCCAGCCGTTCGTGGATGGCCTCGATGCGTTCCGATGCCTTCATGTCCGTCGCGTAGTCGTGCTCGGCGAGCTGACTGGCGATCTGGTCGGAGCGCTTCGCCGCGATGAGCAGGATCGCACCTTGGAGGCCCGCGACCATCGAGAGGAACAGGTTGAGGAGGATGTACGGGTAGGGGTCGAACCCGTGCTTGCCGTGCTGCCCGAACAGATAGAAGACGCTGTTCGCGATCGCCCACGCGGCCATCACGGCGATGAACGCGAACACGAAGTTCCACGAGCCCATGCCGTTGCGCATCGCGTCCGCAGCACGTTCGCCGAGCGTGAGCTGGTTGCCGCTCGGCACGGACGGATGTCGATCCCAGCGCGCGACGAACCCGCGGCGCTCGATGCGTCGTCGTCGCATCGGCGGGGCGCTCTCCGGCGTCGGGACATCGGTTTCGGCCGTGCTCGTCATGCCAGAACGTTCGCGCGTCGCGCGTCGTCAGGACCGGATGTCCACGACGATCCGTCCCGCGCTGCGGCGGGCCGCGATGTCGGCCAGCGCGGTAGGGACGTCGGCGAAGCCGACGACGCGGGTCGGCGTCGGCCGGTACGTTCCCGCGGTCAGCATCACGTCGAGCGCGGTCTGCGTCTCCGCGTGCATGCGCCGCATCTCGTCGGGCGGGTACCCGCCGAGCGTGACGCCCACGAGCGTGTGGTTGCGCAGGTAGAAGTGCGGGTCGATCGGGGCCAGCCCGCCGGCGTGACCGCACAGCACGTGCCGGCCGCCGACGCGCAATGCACGCCTGAGCTCGGCGGCGGCCGCGCCCTGCACGGGGTCCACGATGACGTCGACGCCGCGGCCGTCGGTCTCGCGCAACAACGCGTCTGGGACGTCGACCCGTGTGTGGTCGATCACCACGTCCGCTCCGAGCTCGCGGCAGTGCTCCGCCTTGTCGACCTCGCCCGAGGTGCCGACGATCGCGAGCACGGTCGCGCCTCGTGCTCTCGCGAGCTGGATGCATGCCGAGCCGAGCGCGCCCGCCGCACCCGTGACCGCGACGATTTCGCCGTCCGTGACGGACCCGCGCCGCACCACCGCGTGGTACCCGGTGTGCGCGGGGATGAGGAAGGCGGCGGCGTCGGCGTCGGGCATCGCGTCCGACACCGCGACGATCATGCCGACGCCCACGGCGACATCGGCCAGGCTCCCGAACGGCTGGATCATGCACGCCGCGACGCGCCGGCCCACGAGGTGACGGTGACGCGGCGCGGCGTCCGTCACGACGCCGACGCCCTCCTGGCCGCTCGTGTACGGGCGGGATACCGGGACCGGGTACGTCCCACGCGCCATCGTCACGTCGGGCAGCGACAACGCGGCCATCGCGACGTCGATGACCACCCAGTCCTCGTGCGGCTCGGACGCGGCGCCGGGAGCGCCCTCGGGCACCCATCCCGCCAAGCTCATGCGCAGACCGCGCAGCGCGCCCGCTTCGGGTGGCGCGACGTCCTCCATCGTGATCACGCGGTCCGGCTCACCGACGTCGTGCACCCGCCACGCGCGCATCCCTACGGGACTCGCTCGTGCGGGATGCCGTGACGCTCGCGGTACGGGGCGAAGCGCTCCTCGAGCGTCACGGGGTCCAGCCCGAGGTCCTCGAGCCGGTACGCATGCGTCCCGTGCTTGCCCTGACGGTTGTCAGACGCGTACCGGGCCATTGCGGCGGCGGCATCGCCGCTCAGCTCCTCGTCGAAGTGCTCGTAGATCGCACGTACGGTGCCGACCGGATCGCGCACGAGGTCGACGTACGCGACGTCGTAGAACCGCTCGTCGCCGTGCGCGTCGCGGAACGCGTCGGCGCGCGTCACGATCTGCTCCAGCACGTCCGGCCAATGCGACGCGACGTACGTGCCGTGGTCGGCATCCGAGAACGTGCCCGACAGCGAGCGCACGAGGCTGCACGTCGATGCGACGACGACGACCGGGTCGCGGTGCGTGACGACGAAGCGCGCGTCGGGATACGTGGCGAGGAGAGCGTCGAGCGCGAGGCAGTGGGCCGGGCTCTTCAAGGACCAGCGTCCGGGCGCGTGCGACTGCAGCAGCTGCAGCACCCGCCGGTGGTACTGGTACGCCGACGTGTAGTCGCAGTGCGCGAGCCACTCGCCGTACGACGGCACGTTGGCGACGGTCTCCCACAGCACGGCCTTGAAGTCCTGCGCGAAGACCGAGACGCACTCGGTCGGCCCGTCCGGCGCCTCGTAGTGCACCGCCTTGAACCCGGGATTGAGCGCGTCGAGCATCGTCTGCGACTCACGCGTCGCCGCGATGCGCGGGTCGGTCGTGAACGTCGCGCGCTCCGGCGGTGGGACGCTGTCCTGAGCCTCCCACCGCATGAGCGACCGGTTGTCAGCGTCCTGGTCGAGCAGGTAGCTGAGGAACGTCGTGCCGGTGCGCGGGAGGCCGAGCACGAACAACGGCCTCGCCACGCGCTCGCGCTCGACGTCCGGGTGATGCGCGATCCAGTCCGTCACCCGGAGACGATTGCTCAGGTTGGTCACGATCTGCGCGTCGAGCGCCGCCTGCCCGATCTCGTTGAGACGGGCCTCGTCGTCGAGCGACGCGACGTACACGTCGAGTCCCTCGCGGAACGAGTCGTCGCCGAAGTCGTCGAGACCGGTGGCGGCGCACGCCGCGTCGAGCAGCGCGTCGGCGTGCGCGCTCACGCGGCCTCGGGATCGACGACCACCACCGTGCGGCCCGTCGTCCGGCGGTCCGCCATCGCTTCGATCGCGGCCGGGATCTCGTCGAAACCCACGACCTTTCCGACGACCGGTCGCACGGCACCGTCGCGCACGAGCCGGATCACGTCCGTCATGATCTGCGCGCCGAGGCGTGCGGGCGGCAGGTTCCAGCCCAGCGCGGTCTTCACGAGCCCGGCGCGGTCGTCGTCCGCGTAGGACAGCAGGACGCCGCACAGCTTCATGTTCCCGAGCGCGATGCGGCGCGGGACGAGGAACTGCTCGTCTGCCACCGCCTTGTTCGACGCGAACCCCATCATCACGTAGCGGCCGTTGTACGCGAGCGCGTTCATCGACTGCTCCATGACCGCCTCGCCGACGTTGTCGAACACGACGTCGACGCCGCGGCCACCGGTCTCGCGCAGCACGACCGGTGCGAAGTCGTTCGCCGTGTAGTCGATCGCGAGGTCGGCACCCAGCTCACGACACAACGCGACCTTCTCGGGCCCACCGGCCGCCGCGAACACGCGTGCACCGGCGTGCTTCGCGAGCTGGACCGCCGCCGACCCGGCGCCGCCCGCCGCCGCGTGGATCAACACGGACTCGCCCTTCTCGAGGCCGGCGCGGTCGAACAGCCCGAGCCACGCGAGATGGAACGGGAAGAAGAGCGCGGCCGCGCCGGGGAGCGCGATGTCGTCCGGCATGGGAAACGTCCCGACGACCGGGCAGATCGCGTGCTCGGCGAAGCCACCGGTCGCGCCTTTCGCGATCGCGACGACGCGGCGGCCGTGCCACGCGTCGTCCACGCCCTCACCGCACGCATCGACGACGCCCATCACCTCCATCCCCGGGATCGCGGGCAGCTCCGGGCGCACCATCATGTTGCCGCCGGTGATGCGCTCGAGGTCGTTGAGGTTGAGCGGCACCGCGTGCACGCGGACGCGCACCTCGCCCGCCTCCGGATCCGGGATCGGCACGGTGTCGAGCGACAGCGCGTCACGCGGCGCGCCGTACGCGTGCGTCCGCCAGGCGCGCATGGTGTCCGGCATCGGCTGCTACTCCGGTGCGAGGTCGAAGTGCGCGATGTACTCGGAGAACTCCTCGCGCACCTTCTCGGGAACGACGCCGAACTGCTCGGGCGTGTACGCGTGCACGCCGTGCTTGCCCTGCGGGTTGTCGTCGATGAACGCGCGCATCCGGTCGGCGGCCGCGCCGCTCATGGGAAGAGCGAGCGCATCGTAGATCTGCTCCACGACGCCGAACTGGTCGCGCACGAACTCGCGGAAGAACATGTCGTGGAAGCGCGCGTCGGGATGATCCCTCCGGCGGGCGTCGACGGCGCGCATCAACACCTTGCGCAGACGCGCCGTCCAGTCGTCGGCGATCTCGAAGCGGTCGACGTCGTCGCTCCCCTTCGAACGGACGAGCGTCGTCAGGCTCGCGTACGAGGTCATCGACTCGACGGGATCACGGTGGGTGAACACGATCCGCGCGTCCGGGTACCGCGCGAGGAGCGCGTCGATGGCCCACATGTGTGCGCCGGTCTTCAGGATCCACCGGTCGCCGGGGTTGTGCCACTGCAGGTGCTGCAGCTGCCGCTCGTGGAACGCGTACACGTGCGACCAGTCGGCGTCGTCGTCGACCCAGTCCTGGTACGTCGGGACGCGGAACTGGTTGTGGAACAACGGCGTGCACATCGCCTCGCCCATCATGACGACGCACTCCTGCGAGAGCGTCGCGCCCATCGGGTGCATCGCCTTGAACGCGCGCGCGTGGTCGTCCTCCTCGGCGACGGAAGGGAACGTCGCGGCGCAGCGCACGATCCGGGGGTCTGTATGGAACGTCGTGGCTTCCGGCGGCGGGGACGGGAACATCACCTCCCACGTCATCGGGGCGCGATTCGCCGGGTCCTGGGCGAGGATGTCGTGGAGGATCGTCGTGCCGGTCCGGGGCAGCCCGACGATGAACACCGGCTTCACGATGCGCTCACCCGCGATCGCGGGGAACCGCTTGCGGTCGTCGACGTACTGCAACCGGTTGACGGTATGGAGGAGCGCGCGCTCGCGCGCGATGACCCGCCCGAGGTCGTTCAGCCGCGCCTCGCGCTCGAGCGACTCGAGGAACAGCGCGAACGGCTCGACGAACGGTCCCGGCCCGAGATCTTCGAGGCCCCCCGCACGGCGCCGCGCCTCCGCGAGGAGCGGGTCGAGCTCCAGGTCGATCACGGGCGGACCGTACTGCGCGCGCGACGCGTCGCGCGGCGTGCGAAGCTCGTGGGTGATCGCGTGACCCCCGGGAGAGACGATGACCGAGACCACCGACGACGCGCCCGACGCGACGGCCGTGAGCGAGCTGACCCCCGACGCCCTCGGCGTCATGGTCGACCTCGCCGATCCGCAACCGCGGTACCTCGCGATGATCGAGCAGGGCGGGTTCGTCGAGCCGATGGACGGGTTCGCGATGAGCTTCGACCGCTCGATCACCGAGCACGTCCTCCGCCATCACGAGCTGTTCTCGTCGCGCGTCGAGATGAAGCTGGGGAACGTCCGCCCGCTGATCCCGTTGAACGTCGACCCGCCCCAGCACGCGAAGTACCGGAAGCTGCTCGACCCGCTGTTCGCGCCGAAGCGGATGGATGCGCAGGAGGAGGACATCACCCGCCGCGTCGACGCGCTCCTCGACGACTTCGTGGACGACGGCGAGTGCAACTTCACCGAGCAGTTCGCGGAGATCCTCCCGAGCTCGGTGTTCCTCGGGTTGATGGGCCTGCCCGAGGAGGAGCTGCGCATGTTCCTGCGCATGCGCGACGGGATCCTCCACCCGGAGAAGCTCGAGCCGGACGCGCTGCTCGATCCCGACGCGCGCGCCGCGGTCATGGACCGGACCGGTCAGGAGATCTACGACTACTTCGGCGCGCTCGTTGACGCACGGCGCGCGCATCCGACGGACGACGTGATCTCGGGGTTCGTCACGGCGGAGATCGACGGCGAGCGGCTGACGCGCGAGGACGTGCTCGACATCTGCTTCCTGTTCCTCATCGCCGGGCTCGACACCGTGAGCGACTCGCTCACGTGCATGTACGCGTTCCTCGCGACGCACCCGGACCACCGCCGCCAGATCGCGACCGACCTGTCGTGCATCCCGACCGCGGTGGAGGAGCTGTTGCGCTGGGAGTCACCGGTCCCGGCCGGCGTGCCGCGCGTCGCGACGCGCGACACCGAGCTCCCGAACGGCGCGAAGGTCGCCGAGGGCACCGCGGTGATGGTGATGTACGGCGCGGCGAACGTCGACCCGAAGGAGTTCCCCGACGGGTTCGAGGTGCGCTTCGACCGGAAGGTCAACCGTCACATCGCCTTCGGTGGTGGGGTCCACCGCTGTCTCGGGTCGCACCTTGCGCGCCGTGAGCTGCGCATCGCGTTGCGCGAATGGCACCGGCGCATCCCCGACTACTGGATCAAGCCCGGGCACGAGCAGCTCGAGTACCCGCCCGGCCTCCGCCACGTGAAGGACCTCGTGCTCACCTGGCGTTGAGGCGGACGTCCGACACCGCACGGGGAACGCGACCGCGACCAGGTGCTACGTCGAACTCCGTGCGAGCCCCGCACGGTGCTGCGGTGCCGCGACCGCAACCATGCGCGCGGCGCGCTCGTCGTCGGTCCGATCGCGGAGGTCGGCGACGCCGTGCTCGGTGACGACGAGGTCGACGTCGCAACGCGGCGTGGAGACGACGTCGACGCGTGGCACGATCGTCGAGTTGCCACGACGGTCGGTCGATCGCAGCGCGATCACCGACATCCCGCCTCGTGACCGCGACGCGGCCGCGCAGAAGTCGGCGTGGCCGCCGATGCCCGCGACGACGCGCGTCCCGACGCGTTCGACGTTCACCGCGCCGTCGAGCCCGACCTGCAACGCGGTGTTGCACGCGACGAACCGTTCGATCGCGCCGACGCCGCTGACGTCGTGCGTCGTCTCGACCGGCTCGAGCCGGAGGCGGCCCGCGCGCGCGAGGTCGACGATCGCGTCGTCGCCCCACACGTAGCCCGCGACCGCAGTGCCGGCGAGGAGCCCGCGTTGTGCGAGCACGGCGGTCGACTCGGTCAGGAGCCCGGAGAAGACGCGGACGGGACGTTCGATCCCCGCGACGATCGCCTCCGCGATGCCGCCGGGACCGAGCTGGATCGTCGCGTCGTCGGGCAGCAGGGCAGCGACGCGACGACCGATCGCGAGGTCGACGTCGTCGCACGCGCGTGGTGCGGCCGCCGTTGCACCGCCCTCGCGCTCGACGACCGCGACGACGTCGCCCTCGATCAGCGGCGCGCCCAGGTCGGGCGTGCCTGCGTCGACCTCGACCACCACGCGCCGCGCCGCCCGCGTCGCCGCCGGACCCCAACCGACCGTCCCGCGGTAGGCGAGGCGTGTGCCGCGCCGGACCCCGGTCACGACCGCGACGTCGGGCGCGGCCTGCGCCACGAGTTGCGGCACGACGGAGAGCCTCGTCGGCACGTACCGGAGGCGGCCGTCGCGCACGGCCGACGCGAGCGCGTAGCCGGCCATGACGGTCGTGCCGCGCAACGCGTCGGACGCGAGCCACGGACGGTCCTCGGGCGTCCACCCGAGCAGCACGTCGAGCTCGACCTCGGCGAAGCCGGCGAGCCGTGCCGCGGCGCGCGGCGCGACCCGCGCAGAGTCCGCGCCGTCCGGGTACGCGATCAGCGGTCGCTGCCGTGCGTCCGTCACCTCGTTCGCCATCTCGATCCGCCGCGTGCTTCCATGCTCCCCGCTCGGGTCGCGACCGCGGCCGCACACTCTTGCATTCGCACGATCGCACCGGGGGTGGTGGGGTGGACATCGAGGGGAAGAAGGCCGTCGTCGTCGGCGGCGCGTCGGGCATGGCACGCGCCACCGCGGAGGTCCTGCATGAGAAGGGCGCGTCGATCGCGATCCTCGACCTGCCCAGCTCGGCCGGCGACGAGGTCGCATCCGCGCTCGACGGCACCTTTCATGCTGTCGACGTCATGGACGACGACGGCGTCGAACGCGCGATCGCCGACGCGGTCGGGAAGCTCGGGGGTCTCCACATCGCGGTGAACACCGCCGGCGGGGGCATCGCGATGCGGACGCTGACCAAGAACGGACCGCACCCGATCGCCGACTTCCGGCGCGTGATCGAGCTCAACCTGATCGCGACGTTCAACCTCAACCGGCTCCAGGCCGACGCGATGGCGAGGAACGAGCCCGAGGACGGCGAGCGGGGCGTCATCATCGACACCGCGTCGATCGCCGCCTTCGAGGGGCAGATCGGCCAGGTCGCGTACACCGCGGCGAAGGCCGGCATCGCGGGGATGGTGTTCACGATGGCACGCGATCTCGGCAGCCTGGGCATCCGCGCGGTCGCGATCGCGCCGAGCCTCTTCAGCACCGGCATCACGAAGGGCATCCCCGACGAGTTCGCCGACGCGCTCACCAAGGATGCCGCGTTTCCGAAGCGCATGGGTCGGCCCGAGGAGTACGCGCGTCTGGCCGTCGCGATCGTCGAGACGCCAATGCTGAACGGCTCCACGATCCGGCTCGACGCGGGGCAGCGCTTCGCGCCGAAGTAGCAGCACGTGCCCATCCGCGCGCTCGACCTCCAGGTCGACGTCACCGACGCCGCCGGGCTCGACGAGCCCGCGCGCGTCGCGATGACGGTCACGCTGCCCGACGAGCTCGCGCCGCAGCCCGTCCTCTGCTTCGCGAAGCCGGGCGGCGGCTACTCACGCGGGTACTACACCGAGGCCCTTCCCGGTCCCGGGTCGGGCGCGCAGGCGACCTGGCACGCGGAGCGGGGCTGGGTGTTCGTGTCGGTCGACCATCTCGGCGTCGGGGGCAGCACCGTTCACCACGATCCCGACCGCCTGTCGTTCGCACCCGTCGTCGCGGCCAACCACGCGGCCGAGCAGCACGTGCTCGACCGTCTCCGCGACGGGACGCTCGCGGACGGTTTCCCGCGCGTCACGGACGCGTTGCTGCTCGGCATCGGGCAGTCGATGGGCGGCGCGTTCACCGTCCTGCAGCAGGGCCGCTTCCATGCCTACGACGGCATCGCCGTGCTCGGCTACAGCGTCGTGCACACCGAGCCACCGAGCCGGCCGGGCGAACCGCCGATCGTCATGCCGTGGATCCCGCGCGACGCGTCGCCGTCGTCGGGGATCGTGACCAACGCACCGGCGCTCGCCGACGCGCCCCCGGCCGCGCTCGACGCGATGGCGTGGGGGTTCCACTTCGACGACGTGGACGCCGAAGTCGTCCGGCGCGACCTCGACGACTTCCCGACCCGCCACGGCGACCCCCCGCCGTGGGCGTCGAGCACCGTGCCGGGCGCCGCCGCGATCCAGTGCCTGGCACCCGGTGCGACCGCGCCCGAGGCCGCCGCGGTCCGCTGCCCGGTGCTCGTCGCGGTCGGGGAGCGCGACGTCGTGCCCGACCCGCGCGGCGAGGTGCGCGCGTACCTGTCGAGCCCGTCCGTGGACCTCTTCGTCTGCCCGCGCATGGCGCACATGCACAACTTCGGGGGCACCCGCGAGCTGCTGTGGCGGCGCATCGGCGCGTGGGCCGCCTGGGCCGCCACGGTCAGGAGCACGTAACGTCTCGTCGCTCGCGACGGGCAGGAGAAGGGGTCTGGACCGATGTCGATCGCGATCACCGACGACCACCGCGCGCTCGCCGACACCGCGTCGGACTTCCTGCGGAAGCACGACGCGCGCGGCGCCGCGCGCGCCCTCCTCGAAGCCGACGAGGAAGGGTTGCCGCCGTTCTGGGACGAGCTGCGCCGCCTCGGGTGGCTCGGCCTGCACCTCCCGGAGGACCACGGCGGCTCGGGCTTCGGCATCCCCGAGCTCGCGGTCGTCGTGGAGGAGCTCGGCCGCGCGGTCGCGCCCGGACCGTTCGTGCCCACGGTCGTCGCGAGCACGGTGATCGAGGCGACGGCGCCCGACGACCTGAAGGCGCAGCTGCTGCCGGGTCTCGCGGACGGGTCGCGCGCGGCGGCCGTCGCGCTCGGCGGCGACGTCGAGGTGCGCGCCGGTGCGGCGACCGGCGCGGCAGGCGTCGTGATCGGCGGTGGTCTCGCGGACGTTCTCGTGGTCGCGGCCGGCGACGACGTCGCGATCGTCGAGCGCGACCGCGGCGGCGTGAAGATCGAGGTGCCGAAGAACCTCGACCCGACGCGCCGGTCGGCTCGTGTGACGCTCGACGGCGCGCCGGCGACCGTCATCCCCGGCGCGCGTGGTGTGCTCGTCGACCTCGCTCGGCTCCTGTTCGCGGCCGAGGCCACCGGCGTGGCGCGCGAGTGCACGGAGCTCGCGGCCCAGTACGCGAAGGACCGGCAGCAGTTCGGCCGGCCGATCGCGATGTTCCAGGCGGTCAAGCACCACTGCGCCAACATGCTCGTCGCGACGGAGCTCGCGACCGCGGCCGTGTGGGACGGCGCGCGCGCGGCGTCGACCGGCGGCGACCAGCTCTCCTTGACGGCCGCGATGGCCGCGACGCTCGCGATGCCCGCGGCCGACGAGTGCGCCAACCTCAACATCCAGGTGCACGGTGGCATCGGTTTCACCTGGGAGCACGACGCGCACCTGTACCTCCGGCGTGCGACCGCGATCGCGTCCGTCGTCGACGCCGACGAAGCCGCGCAGGACGTGACGGCACTGGTGCGCGGTGGCGTGCGTCGCGAGCGCTCGGTCGACCTGCCGCCCGAGGCCGAGCCGATCCGCGACGAGGTCCGCGCGTTCGTCGGGCGCGTCCGCGATCTCGACGAGAGCGCGCGGCGCGCGGCGATGATCGACGCGGGATACGTGATGCCGCACTGGCCCAAGCCGTGGGGTCGCGACGCCGGCGCGATCGAGCAGCTCGTGATCGAGCAGGAGTTCGCGGCCGCGGGCGTCAAGCGGCCGCAGTACGGCATCACCGGTTGGGTGATCCTCACGCTGATCCAGCACGCCACCGAGGACCAGGTCGCGCGCTGGGTGCCACCCGCGCTGAACCAGGACGTCATCTGGTGCCAGCTCTTCAGCGAGCCGGACGCCGGATCCGACGCTGCGGGCATCAAGACGCGCGGCACCAGGGTCGAGGGCGGCTGGCTCGTCAACGGGCAGAAGGTGTGGACGAGCGGCGCGCACGTCGCCCGTTACGGGTTCGCGACCGTGCGCACGAACCCGGACGCGCCGAAGCACGCGGGCATCACGACGATGGTGATCGACATGGAAGCCGACGGCGTCGAGGTGCGCCCGCTGCGCATGATCACGGGGAACTCCGACTTCAACGAGGTGTTCTTCAACGACGTGTTCGTCCCCGACGACGACGTCGTCGGACCGATCGACGGCGGTTGGACCGTCGCCCGTGCGACGCTCGGCAACGAGAGCGTCAGCATCGGCGGCGGGCAGGGCGGCATGGGCATGCCGGCGGACGCGCTCGTTCCGCCGCTCGACGCACACCCGGACCGTCTCCCCGGCGGCGCGTCGCGCGTCGGCCGTTACGTCGCGAGCTCGCAGGCGATCGACCTGCTCAACCTGCGGAGCGCGCACCGCGCCGTCGCCGGCGGCGGACCGGGGCCCGAGGGCAACGTCACGAAGCTCGTCCTGTCGGAGAACGGGCACGAGGCGGCCGCGATCCTCGCGGAGCTGACCGGTCCGGACACCGCGTTCCTCGACGGGGTCAGCGCGATCACCGGCACCCTCGTGCTCATGCATCGCGCGATGTCGATCGCGGGTGGGACGTCCGAGATCAAGCGCAACCAGATCGGCGAGCGCATCCTCGGCCTCCCCCGCGACCCGCTGATCAAGTAGCGCACGTGACGAAGATGCGGCACTGAGCACCGGAATCCGGTGCTCAGTGCCGCATCTCTATCAGGCGACGCGCTGGAGCAGCGTTCCGGTCCCGAGTCCGCCGCCGCAGCACATCGTGACGAGCGCGTGCTCGCCGCCTCCGCGCTCGAGCTCGTGCAGCGCCTTCGTCACGAGGATGCAGCCCGTCGCGCCGAGCGGGTGGCCGAGCGCGATGGCGCCGCCGTTCGGATTCACCTTCCCGAGGTCCGGGTCGTAGGTCTTCGCCCACGCGAGCACGACCGACGCGAACGCCTCGTTGATCTCGACGACGTCCAGGTCGCCGATCGTCAGGCCTGCGCGGTCGAGGACGCGCTTCGTCGCCGGGATCGGTCCCTCGAGCATCAGGACGGGATCGCAGCCGACCAGGCACGTCGCGAGCACGCGCGCACGAGCGCGCACGCCGAGCGCGTCGGCGGTCTCGCGCGCCATGACGAGCACCGCGGCCGCGCCGTCGGCGATCTGCGAGCTCGATCCCGCGGTGTGGATGCCGTCGGCACGCGCGACGGGCTTGAGGCCGGCGAGTGCCTCCTTGCTCGTCTCGCGCGGCACCTCGTCGACCGCGAACGTCACGGTCTCGTCGAGCCGCGCGCCGTCCTCGCTGACGCGCGTCGCCTCGATCGGGACGATCTGCGTCTCGAAACGTCCCTCGTCGCGTGCGCGACGCGCGCGCAGCTGTGACTCGAGTCCGAGCGCGTCGGTGTCGTCGCGTGTGATGCCGTACTTCTCGGCGATCCGCTCCGCGCCCTCGAACTGCGACGTGTACTCGTAGTGCGCGCGGTAGGTCCGGTTGACGGGCTTGCCATGACCCGCCTTCGCGCCGTCGAGCGCGTTCGCACCGATCGGCACCGTCGTCATGTTCTCGACGCCACACGCGAGCGCGACGTCCTCGACGCCCGACGCGACGAGGGTCACCGCGAGGTTGAACGCCTGCTGCGACGAGCCGCACTGACTGTCGATCGTCGTCGCGGCCACGGACTCGGGGAGCCCGGCCGCGAGCCAGGCCGTCCGCGTGATGTTCGCGGCCTGGGCACCCACCTGGTCGATGCAGCCGCCGACGACTTGGCCGACGCGCTCGGGGTCGACGCCCGCTCGCGCCAGCACCGCCTGCTGGACGGGCGCCAGCATGTCGATCGGGTGCGTCGCGGCGAGCGTCCCGTTCCTGCGCCCGACCGCGGTGCGGGCGGCCTCGACAACGACGACTTCGCGCATGATCGGCTCCTCGGAACGGTCGGTCACGAGTGGGGGGTGCTCCATCGTGGCGCGCGGGCTCGGGCGCCGCCGATCCGCGCCGGTCGCCGTCGTCCCGCGTCCTCGCGGGATGGCGTGACCGCGACTTCGTGGCGGTCACGCGTCCGAGAGCGGCGGGGTGTCGAGCGCGGCGGCCCGCGCGTCGCCGTGCGTCTCCTCCACACGGTGGGCGAGCGCGGCGCCGAGGAAGCGGTAGGTCCACTCCTCGGCCAGCGCGCGCGTCTCGCAAAAGACGATCGGCACGGTCGGGAACCGGACCTGCATCTCGGCGAGACCGTCGGCGACGATCGACGGGCGCACGCGCTCGAGCTTGAACACCGACGACCACCGGTCCTCGACGACGAGCGCGGCGCGCGGGACGACGGCGAGATCGGCGAGCACGTAGCGCAGCTTCCCGGTCGTCAACGTCGAGACGAGATCGGCGAGGCTCTTGCGTTCGACGGTCGCGAGGATCGTGTCGCCGTCCATCACCGCGTAGTCGCCTGCGGGCAGTGCGCGACGGCGTGTCGTCGCCTGCTGGCGCCGGAACGTCCATGCGTAGCGCTCGTGGCTGTCGACGACGATGTCGAGGACGTACCCGGCGGCGCGGCGAGTCGGCAGCGCGACCGCGGGCCGCGCCTGCTTGGTCGTGCGCGCGCTCTGCCAGAAGATGACCTCGCGACCACGTGCGCGCGCGAACACGAACTGCGAGCGATTCTCGCGGGAACGGGCGAGCACGAGGTCGATGGCCGCGCCACGCCGGACGCACGAGCGCACGGGCACGCGCTCGACGACCTCCAGCCCGTCTGCCGGCCACTCGTCGGCGCGGTGGCAGTACACCTTGCTCGTCCGCGGCCACGTGTCGCGCGCCTTCAGCGCGACGCCGCGAGGGCCGAGCGGCAAGCGGAGCAGGAACGGCAACGACGACGTCTCGTCCGGGTTCCGCGCGATCACGAACTCCATCCGCGGCCCATTCTTGCCGACCGCTCGTCCGGCGAGGTGCTTGCTCGGCGCGTCCCCAGGGTGTAGCCCGGTGCCCACTCTCGACCGGCGGTGGGACCGGTTGGCACGGTTCGGCAGGGAGGTTCCCGTGCGCAAGCTCTTGCTCGTCGGCGCGCTCGTCGCGCTCATCGGCGCCCTGGCCGGGTGCAAGGCGGTCGTCACGCCGCAGGCACCGGTCGGCTGGTTCTTCTACAACGAGAGCCCGAGCGGCGGTCACGCCACCGGGGTCTTCGTCAACGGGCCCGCGACGCCGCCCGCAGGACGGGGCAGCGCGTTGCTGACCGTCGACGCGACCGGCCGCGAGGACATCGCGACGGGCTCGTACTCGGGGACCGCCCTGTCGTCGATCACCGCGCTGAAGTACTCGACGTACCAGGCGTTCACCGGATCCTCGAACGAGACGCCGGCGCTCGAGTTCGACGTCGACTACGACTCGAGCGACGAGAACACGACGTACCAGGGCCGGCTCGTGTTCGTACCCGCGCGGGCCGGGTCCGTGCTCGGGAACACGTGGCAGACCTGGGACACGATGACGGGAGCAGCGGCGTGGTACTCGTCGGGCACCCCGATCGTCGCCGGCACCTCCCAGTCGCCGATCTGCACGCAGGGTTCGTATTGCACGTGGTCGCAGGTGATGAACGCCTACCCCCACGCGACGATCCGCCCGACGGTGAACGGGGTGCCCGGTCTGCTCATGGTGCGGGCGGGTGGACCTGTCACGAACGGTCTCGTCGCGGCGACCGACAACGTCGTGATCGGGATCGGCACCAACACCATCGAGAACAACTTCGAGCCCGGTGACGGGCACGTCACCGTGAACACGGCCAACGCGTCCAGCCTCGGCTTCGGGTTCGTGAACGACAACCAGAGCGGAACGGTCAGCGGGTCGTTCGTCACCGGACCGAACGGATCGGACGGCGCGGGCAGCGCGCAACTCCAGGTCGACGGGACCGGTGGTGAAGCCCTCGCGACCGGGATCTACGCGGGCACCCGGTTCGACCAGCTCCAGTTCCTGTCGTACAAGACGTTCTCCCAGGCGTCCGCCGGCAACGCCACGACGTTGCAGTTCGACACCGACTACGACACGACCGACGGCAGCACCGGCTTCCAGGGTCGCGTCGTGTTCGAGCCGAGCCTGGCCAACCAGGGGGCCGTCACCGACGACGTGTGGCAGACGTGGAACCCGTTGAGCGCGCCGTCCGGGTGGTGGCAGACCGGGACGCCGATCGTCGGCGGTGTCGCGCAGGCGAAGCAGTGCACCGAGGCGCAGCCGTGCTCCTTCGCGGCGCTGAAGGCCGCGTACCCGAACGCCGCGATCCGCGGCATCACGAACCAGAGCAACGGTCAGCCCGTCGGCGGTGGCATCTGGCTCAAGGCCGGCAGCGGTTGGAGCAGCGGCTACACCGGCAACGTCGACTCGCTGACCGTCGCCGTGAACGTCGGTGGCGTGAACGGCACGGCGACGTACGACTTCGAGCCGTAGGGCGCGCCGGTCACGTACATGACGTCGAGTGGGGTGGTCCCGCGGGACCACCCCATGCGACGCGTGACTCAGCAGCAGCCGCCGTCGCAGACGCAGAGCTCGTTGCCCTCGGGATCGGTCATGACGACCCAGTGGCCGCCGTGCTCCTCGCGCACCTCGTCGTCGACCCGCCGCGCGCCGAGCTCCTCGAGCCGCGCCACCTCGGCCGGGACGTCGCGCGTGTGCACGTCGAGGTGCATCCGGTTCTTCCCGGGCCACCTCCTCACAGCTTTGCGAGGTCGAACCCGAAGACGTCGGCGGCGGTCCCACCCACGATCGCGCGCAGCTCGTCGTCGGGCACGTCGGCGAACTGCTTCGCGGCGACGTCCTGCGAGCCGGGCCACGTGCCCTCGGGGTGCGGATAGTCGTTGCCCCACAGCAGCGTCTCGACGCCCGTCAGGTGGCGGTTGTTGATCGCGATCGGGTCGTACATGAACGTCGCGTAGCACTGCCGGCGGATGAGCTCGCTCGGCTTGAGCGACAGCTTCGGTCGCGCGAACGCGGCGTGGTCCTCGTAGATCGCGTCCGCCTGGGTCATGATCCAGCCGAGCCACGCCGCGCCCGTCTCGACCGTCACGACGCGCAGCGACGGGAACCGGTCCAGCGCGCCGCCCGCGGCGAGCATCAGCAGCACGGTCGGCCCGTCGAGCTGCGCGCCGAGCAGGTAGTTGATCACCGCGCCGCCCGGGCCGCGGACGATCCGGGGCTCGTACCCCGTGCCGGAGTGAAACGTCACGGGGAGCCCGAGCTCCTCCGCCACGGCCCAGAACCGGTCGTACTCGGCGTCGTTGTACGGGCGTTGCGGGACGCGCGCGGGGAGGAACAGCGCGCGGCACCCGGCCGACGCGAGCCCGCGCGCGATCCGGACCGCGTCGTCGAGGTCGAGCATCGGGACGAGACCGACGGGCAGCACGCGATGCTCACCGCCGAGCGCGTCCATCGCCCACTCGTTGTACGCCTGGCACAACGCGGCCTGCAGCGCGGGATCGTCGGACGCGAAGCAGGCCTGGAGCGCGAACGTCGGGAACACGACCTCCGCGCGCACACCGTCCCGTTCCTGGTCCGCACGGCGGCTCGCGGTGTCGACGTCACCGATGACCGCGTTGGCGAGGGCGCTCGCCGGCATGAGCTTGCGCGGGCCGAGGCCCTCGACGAGCAGCGTGCGCCACCCGTCCTGCTCGACGATGCGCGGCACCCGTTCGCGCAGTGCCGACGGAACGCCCGCCTCGTAGAGCGTGATCGGCTCGGTCACGTGCGAGTCCGTGGAGACGAACAGCATGTCCCGGTACGTCTGGGTCATCCGTCCACGGCCTCCTCCGCGCGCACACGCGGCTCGTCGCTCCCGCACGCGCAGGGCTCCAGGACGACGTCGCCGCGCACCCCGGTCACGAACCGGTCGCACGCCGTCAGCCGGGGCGTGAGGCTCGTCAGCAGCAACGCACCTGCATCGCCGCGTTCGACGCGCCACCGCGTCGCGTCGACGTGGAGCCCGTCGCGCACCTCGCACTCGAACACGCTCGTCGGGCCGAGCATCCTCCACCGGAAGGGCGCGAGACCGGCATCGCGCAGCGCGCGCCACGCGTCGGCGTCGGCCGCGACGACGACCGGAACCGACGCGAACACGTCGCGCAGCTCGCGACCGAGCTCGCGCAGCCCGCTCACCACTGCGCCGTTCACACCGATCACCGCGCGCGGCTCGACCTGGCGGATCATCGCCGCGGTCCGGAACGCGTCGAACTCGGTCGCGTCGGTCGACGAGTACCGCGCGCCGAGCGCGTTGACGGCCTGCTCGAGCGGGAACACGTGGATCGCCTGCGACAGCAGCGAGCAGAGCACGACGACGTCACCCTCCCGGACGCCGAGACGGGCGAGCGCGCGCGACTGCGACGTCGTCTCGTCCTCGACGTCGGCCGCGCTGACCGGCCAGGGCAAGGCCTCGCCGCCCACGACGACCCGACCGACGCCCCACACGTCCGGCGGCGGCATCCGCGTCGTCGCGCTCACCGGCGCGCCACCCGCGGGATCTTGTGCGGCGGCCCCTGCCGAAGGAGCTCCTCGTTCGGGACGAGCTCGACGTCCGGCTGCACGCCGACGGTGCGGTGCACCGAGTCGACGACGCGCGTCCGCAGGTCGTCGAGCCCGCGCGGTCCCTCGCTCGCGTACCCGACCCGCAACCGCAGGCGGTCCACCTCGCGCCCGGGCCGGATCACCTGGAACAGCGCCGCCGCGGTCTCGGGGACCGCTTCGATCGCCGGCCACACGTCGCCCGGGAGCACGGACATGCCGTCGACGAGCAGCTCGTCGCTCTTGCGTCCGATCGGCCACATGCGCGCGTGCGTCCGACCGCATGCGCACCGGTCGCGCGTGACGCGCACGAGGTCGTCGGAGCGGTAGCGCACCAGCGGCGCGATCTTGTCGACGAGCGTCGTGCCGACGAGCTCGCCGCGCTCGCCGTCGCGCACGGGCTGGTCGCCGTCGGGGTCGAGCACCTCGACCAAGGCCATGTCCTCCCAGATGTGGCAGCCGTCGTGCTCGCGGCACTCGGTCGCCGCGCCGACGTCGGCGACGCCGGTGTGCACGAAGAAGCTCACGCCCCAGCCCTCGAGCAGCGAGCGCGCACGTGCACCGAGCGGCTCACCCGCGTAGACCACGCCCTTGTAGCTGGCGAACAGGTCGACCGGGTCGATGCCCATCGCGGGTGCCATCTGGTCGAGCGCGAGGATCAGTGGCGTCGACATCGTGTACCACCCCGTCGGGCGGAGCTCGCGGCTGAACCGGTAGACGGTCGGGAAGTCGAACGGGCTGTGGTCGGCGAAGACCGGCGTCGCGCCGATGCCGCGGATCGTGTGGTGGATGCCCGGCCCGCGGTACGTGAACAGCATCTCGACGAAGTGGTCACCCGGCCGGCAGCCCATCTCCCAGAACTCGCGCGTCAGGATGCTCGGGCCCGAGGTGACGGACGGGACGAGCGTCGGGTCGCCCGTCGTGCCCGAGGTCGAGAACACCGCGGTGAACGGACCGCCGGCCCGCAGCGGGTCGACGCACAGCAGGCCGCCGTAGCGATCGCCGCCGACGTCGCGGAAGCGCCGGATCGCGTCCTTGTCGACGAACGGGACCTTCTCGCGGAAGTCGTCCATCGTCTTCACGTCGTCGATCGTGACGCCCGCGGCGTCCCACGTCGAGCGGACGAGCGGTGAGCGCGCGTACGCCCACGGCAACAGGTCCCCGAGGAGCTTCTCCTCCTGCAGGGCCTCGAGCCGGTCGCGCGGCATCGTCTCCGCGTCCGGCTCGAAGTAGCGGTCCGTCGCCACCGGCGCGTCAGTCATCGCGCATCGTGCCCGGGTAGATCGGGCTCGGCGCGATCCCGCGGCCCGACTCCATCCACGTCGCGAGCGCGCCACCGCGACGCCACCCGGCGCAGATCCCGGTGCGGTGGTCGTCCGCGGGCATGACCGGGATGCGGCCGTGCTCGCGCTCGTGGGCGCGCAACGTGATGTAGCCGTGGAACAACGACGCGATCGAGAGGTCCGAGATCAGCGAGCCGAGGTGCGTGCACCCCGCCTCGCCCTGCAACCGGTCGAGCGCCTCGTTGGTGAAGCCGGGACGCAGCCGGAGCCCGACCAGCCGCCCGATGTTCGCGGGCGCGTCGAAGCACTCCGCGTACGGCAGGTGGATCGGGTCGGCGCGAGCGTCGGTGACGATCATCGACGTCCGGTCGACGGCGAGCTCGACGCGGTACTCGTGCAGCACGAGCGCGTCGCGGTCGGGATCGGTGTACGTGTCCCGCAGGTGCGCGCGGACACGGAGGACATCCCCCTCGAACCAGAAGCCGACCGCCTTCTCGCGCTGCATGCTCTCGGGCGGGAGGTCGAGGTCGATCGCCACGACGCGCTAGCGTAACCGATGTTATGGAAGCGCGCGACCAGCTCCTCGCGACGACGTTGCACCTGCTCGCGGAGCGTGGCTACGCGGCGCTCGGCCTGCGGGACGTCGCGGCGGAGGTGGGGGTCACGACCGGGTCGATCTACCACCACTTCGACTCGAAGGAGGACCTCGTCCGCTCGGCCGTCGAGCACTACGCGAGCCGCGTGCTCGACGAACAGCGGGCGATGCTGCGCAGCGACGCGAGTGCCACGGCGCGGCTGTGGTCGGTCGTCGACTGGCTGGTCCCCGAGGCCGACCCAGGCTGGCAGCGCGACTTCAGCCTCGTGCTCAACGTCGAGCTGCGGAAGCTGCCCGGCTTCGAGGACCTGTACGCGCGCTTCCGCCGGTCGTTCTTCCGCCTCGTCCGCGAGCCGATCCGCGACGGCATCGCGACGGGCGAGCTGTCGCTGCCGGAGGGAGCGTCGATCGAGGACGTCGTCGCGCTGGTCATCGCGGGCGTCGTCGGGATCCTCCAGATGCAGGCGCACGGCGCGGTGCGCGTGCCGGTCGACCGGCTGCTGCGCCTTCACATGGCGACCGTGCTCGGCAGCCTCCGGCGGGCGTGACCGTGGACCGGCTGCACTCCCTGACGCTCGGCGACGTGCTGGCGCAACACCGTCGCAGCCGTCCGCGCGCGACCGCGGTCGTGTGCGGGGCGCACCGCGCCACGTGGCCCGCGCTGGACGAGCGTGTGACGCGCCTCGCCGGTGCCCTCGACGGGGCCGGCGTCGGTCCGGGAGAGCGCGTGCTCTGGCTCGGCCAGAACTGCCACCGCGTGCTCGAGCTGCTCCTGGCGTGCGCCCGGGTCGGTGCCGCGTTCTGTCCCGCGAATTGGCGCCAGAGCGGGGAGGAGCTCGCGTTCGTCGTCGACGACTGCCGGCCGCGGGTCGTCGTGTGGCAGGAGACCGAGATCGGCGACGCGGTCCGCGCGGCACGCGAGCAGGCGACGCACGCCGCCGAGGCCCAGTGGATCCGTCACGACACGGAGCCCGGCGATCCGTGTGGCTACGAGACGTTCGTGGGGAGCGCCGACCCGCTGCCCGAGCGCGACGTCGACCCGTCGTCACCGGTCCTGATGATGTACACGGGCGCGTTCGGCGGACGGCCGAACGGCGCGTTGCTCAGCCACGACGCGATCACCGCGCAGGACATGGTCATCGCGAACGTCGCCCGCGTCACCTCGGACGACGTGTTCCTCAACTCGGGGCCGCTCTTCCACATCGCGACGTTCTGGTCGACGCTCACGACGTTCCACATGGGCGGGACGAACGTGTTCGTGCGACGTGTGGAGGCCGAGGAGCTGTGCCGGCTGATCGACGCGGAACGCTGCACGGGCGCGTTCGTCCTCCCACCGACGCGCGACGAGATGGTCGAGGTCAACCGCGACGGTCGCTACGACCTGTCGTCGTTGCGCGTGGCGCCGGGCCCGGCGGCGTGGAACGCGATGGTCACGGCCGACACGAGCCCGTGGTGGACGAGCCCGGGCGGGTACGGGCAGACCGAGGTCGTCGGCATGGTGACGTTCAACTGCCTCGGCGGCGACGCGCTCGGGACGCACGGTCGCCCGTCGCCGCTCGCGCAGGTGCGCATCTTCGACGAGGACGATCACGAGCTCGCGCCCGGCGACGTGGGCGAGATCGTCGTGCGCGGCCCGCAGGTCATGACGGGCTACCACGACCGTGCCGACGTGAACGCGGCGCGGCAACGCGGCGGCTGGCACCACACGGGCGACCTGGGCCGGGTCGAGGACGACGGGTCGATCACGTTCATCGGGCCCAAGGCGCGCATGCTGAAGTCCGCGGCCGAGAACATCTATCCCGTCGAGGTCGAGCGGTGCCTGGCCGAGCATCCCGCGGTGCGCGAGGCAGCCGTGATCGGCGTGCCGGACCCGGTGTGGACGCAGAGCGTCAAGGCGGTCGTCGCCCTGCACGACGGCGCGACCGTCACCGCCGACGAGCTGATCGAGCACTGCCGCGCACGCATCGCGTCGTACAAGAAGCCGCGCACCGTGGAGTTCGTCGACGCGCTCCCGCGTGCCGGGTTCGCGGTCGACTACGACGCGCTCGACCGTCGCTTCGGGGGCGGCGGCTATCCCGGAGGGAGCAACCGCAGCGCATGACGATCAAGGACCGCACCGCGATCGTGGGGGTCGGCGCGTCGCAGTACTTCCGGCGCGGTCGGTCGCTCCCGCAGACGCAGCTCGAGCTCGTGGGCAAGGCCATCCTCGCCGCGCTCGACGACGCCGGATTGCGCGTCGAGGACGTCGACGGCTTCGGGCTCTACAGCTTCGGGCTCGACCCCGCGCTGGTCGCGCAGACGCTCGGCATCCCCGAGGTCCGCTTCGCCGGCATGTTGACCGGCGGCGGGGGCGGCGCGGCGGGGTCGGTCGGGCTCGCGTCGGCCGCGATCGTGGCGGGCATGGCCGAGGTCGTCGTCAGCTACATGGTCCTGCAGCAGGCCGGGCTGCGCCGGTTCGGTGCGTCGTTCGCGGGGAGCGCGGGTGGTGGTGGCTCGTACTCGGCGCCGCCGTCACCGGAGGGGGACTTCGTGCGTCCCGCCGGTCTGCTCGGGCCCGGCCAGATGTTCTCGATCCTCGCCCGGCGCCACATGCACCTGTACGGCACGACGCGCGAGCACTTCGCCGAGGTCGCGATCTCGACACGTGCCAACGCGGTCCCGCGCGAGACGGCGTTGATGCGCACGCCGCTCACGCTCGACGACTACTTCGACGCGCGGATGATCTCCGATCCGCTGTGCCTCTACGACTACTGCCTCGAGTGTGACGGCGCGGTCGCCGTGGTGACGACCACCGTCGAGCGCGCGCGCGACCTCCGGCGGCCGCCCGTCCTCGTCAGCGCGAGCGCGAACGGTGGGAACGGTCGGTGGGGTCAGGCGATCACATGGATGAACATGGACGACGAGTACTTCGCGTCGTCCGGTCACCGTCCCGTCGCGAAGCGGCTGTACGAGATGGCCGGGATGACCCCCGACGACGTCGACGTCGCGGAGCTGTACGACCACTTCACGCCGATGGTCCTCATGCAGCTCGAGGACTACGGGTTCTGCCCGGTCGGCGAGAGCGGTCCGTTCGTCGCCGACGGCAACATCCGGTTCGGGTCCGGCTCGCTGCCCGTCAACACGCACGGCGGGAACCTCTCGGAGGCGTACATCATCGGGATGACGCACGTGAAGGAGGCGGTGGAGCAATTGCGCGGCGACGCGGTCAACCAGGTCGAGGACGCGCGCGTCGCACTCGTGACGGGCGGCCCGGCGTCGATACCGGTGAGCTCGTTGCTGTTGCGGAGCGAGCGAGCGAGCGGTAGCGAGCGGAAGCGGGGCCCGAACGGCCCGCGCCTCGGGCGCAAGAGCGGGGAGCAGCGCGCGTGATGCGGCCCGACGGCGCGGTCCCGCGCGAGCTCGCGGTGCTCACCCCCGACTCGTGGACCGAGCCGTTCTGGGTCGCGGCCGCGCAGCACCGGCTCGTCGTGCCGCGTTGCACGCGCTGCGGGACGTACCGGATGCCACCGAGCCCGTTCTGCTACGCGTGCCGCGCGCAGGACGTCGAGTGGGTCGAGCAGGACGGCACCGGTCGCGTCTACAGCTTCACCGTCATCCGTCACGCGGTCGTCCCGTTGATGCGCGACTCGTTGCCATACGTCGTCGCGGTCGTCGAGCTCGCCGACGCCGGCGGTGTGCGCCTCGTCGCGAACCTGGTCGGCGTGGACCCGTCGGCGGTCGAGATCGGCATGCCGGTCACGGTCGTGTGGGACGACGTCGACGAAGGCGTCGCCGTCCCGAGGTTCACGCCGGCCTGAAGATGCGGCACTGACGCTCGGAAAGCGGGCGTGAGCGCCGCATCGTCACGGTCAGACGGCGGTCAGCGCGCTTGCGGGACGGGACGAACGGGTGGAAGCTGCTCGCTCGGCGGCGGCGGCGGCGAGGAGGCCGATCATGGGCAGGACGACGGCTCGTTTCGACGTTCCCGGGTTCCGGGGGACGCTGATGCACCCGGGCGACGGCGGCTACGACGAGGCACGCAAGCTCTTCAACGCGATGATCGACCGACGGCCGGCGGTCATCGCGCGCTGCACGTGTGCGGAGGACGTCGCCGCGGCGGTGAAGCTCGCGCGCGACAACGAGCTTCCGCTCGCGGTGCACGGCGGCGGCCACGGTGTCACCGGGGCGGCGATGTGCGACGACGGCGTCGTCGTCGACCTGCGCGGCATGAAGGGCATCGACGTCGACGCGGGCGCGCGCCGCGTCCGCGCCGAGGCGGGACTCACCTGGGGTGAGTTCGACGCCGCGACGCAGGCCCACGGGCTCGCGTGCACCGGCGGGCGCGTCACGACGACCGGCATCTCCGGTCTCGCGCTGGGCAGCGGCAGTGGATGGCTCGAGCGCAAGCTCGGCCTGGTGTGCGACAACCTGCTCGAGGCCGAGGTCGTCACCGCCGACGGGCGCATCGTCACGGCATCGGAGGACGAGAACGCCGACCTCTTCTGGGGCCTGCGCGGCGGCGGTGGCAACTTCGGCGTCGTCACCGCGTTCCACCTCCGGCTCCACGAGGTCGGGCCCATCGTCCTCGGCGGCATGCTCGTCTACCCGGCGGAGTCGGGCCGGGAGCTGCTGCGCTTCTACCGCGAGTTCATGCGCGACGCGCGCGACGAGGTCGGCTGCGCGGTCGCGTTCATCTCCGCGCCGCCCGAGGACTTCGTCCCGACCGAGGTGCAGGGGAAGCCGGTGATCGGGGTCGTGTGCTGCTACGCGGGCCCCGTCGAGGACGGCGACGTCGCGTTCAAGCCGCTGCGCGACTTCGGACCACCCGCGCTCGACATGGTGCAGCCGATGCCGTACGTCGCGGTGCAGTCGCTGCTCGACGCCGGCAACCCGAAGGGGCTGCTGAACTACTGGACGGCCGACTTCTACGACGACCTGCCCGACGACGCGATCGACGTCCTCGTGGAGACCGCGACACGCCCCGTCTCACCGTTCTCGCAGGTGGTCGTCATCCCCGGTGGCGGCGCGGTCGCGCGCGTCGACGACGACGCGACCGCGTTCGGCCAGCGACACGCGCGCTTCAACGTGCACTACCTCTCGCTGTGGGACGACCCGGCCGACACCGAACGCAACATCGCGTACACGAAGAGCCTCGCGGGCGCGATGAAGCCGTGGTCGACGGGCGGCGCCTACCTGAACTTCCTCGGCGACGAGGGACAGGGACGCGTCGAGGCCGCGTTCGGGAAGGAGAAGTACGCGCGGCTCCGCGCGCTCAAGAAGCGGTGGGACCCGCAGAACCTCTTCCGGCTGAACCAGAACATCCCGCCCGCGTGAACCGCGTGGACATGCGGCACTGAGTCCCGGATTCCGGGAGTCAGTGCCGCATCTTCGCGGGAGTGAGCGTGAAGCCGCGGTAGCCCTCGGCCGCGACCTCGTCGCACGTCTTCGAGTAGCGGGGCAGGCCGCCGACGTAGGGCATGAACACGCGGGGCTTGCCGGGGACGTTGGCACCCATGTACCAGGAGTTCGCGGTGGGGAAGAGCGTGAAGCTCGCGAGCTCGTTGACGTGGTCGACCCAGGCGTCCTCGGCCTCGACGGTCGCGTCGATCGTGACGATGTCGTGGTCGCGCAGGTACGCGATGCAGTCCGCGATCCAGTCGACGTGCTGCTCGATCGCGACGAGCATGTTGACGAGCACGGAGGGACTGCCCGGACCGGTGACGGTGAACAGGTTCGGGAACCCGGCCGACATCAGACCGAGGTAGGTGCGCGGTCCCGCGGCCCACTTCTCGCGCAGCGACCGGCCGCCGACGCCGCGGACGTCGACGCCCAGGATCGGGCCCGTCATCGCGTCGAACCCCGTCGCGAACACCAACGCGTCGAGCTCGTACTCGCGCTCGCTCGTGCGGACACCGCCGGGGGTGATCGCGACGATCGGGGTCGCGCGGACGTCGACGAGCGTGACGTTCTCCCGGTTGTACGTCGCGTAGTAGCCGCTGTCGAGACACGGCCGCTTCGTGCCGAGCGCGTGGTTGCGCGGTGAGAGGCGCTCGGCGACGTCGGGATCCCTCACGATCGAGCGGATGCGGCGGCGCACGTACTCGGCGGCCGTCTCGTTCGCGTCCCGGTTGACGAGCAGGTCGTTGAACGCGCCGACCATGCCGAACAGCGTCCCCGACTCCCACGCGGCGTCGAAGCGCGCCTCGCGCGCGTCGTCGTCGACGGCGAGCGCGGACTCGGTCGGCGGCGTGACGACGACGCCCGCGTGCGAGACGCGCATCGCCTCGCGGTGCTCGCGGGCGCGCGCCTTGCGCGCCGTGATCGCCTCCGGCGCCAGCGGCCCGTTCTTGGCCGGCATGGTGAAGTTCGGCGTCCGCTGGAACACCGTGAGGTGCGCGGCCTGCTGGGCGATGAGGGGGATCGACTGGATGCCCGACGAGCCCGTGCCGATCACGCCGACGCGCCGGCCGGTGAAGTCGACGCCGTCATGGGGCCACCGACCGGTGTGGTACGTCGGGCCGCGGAACGAGTCGATGCCGTCGATCTCGGGCTGCTTCGCCGCCGAGAGGCACCCGACCGCCATCACGAGGAACCGCGCGCGGACGTGATGGCCGCGGTCGGTTCGGACGTCCCACTCGCGCGTGTCGTCGTCCCAGTGCGCCGCGGTCACGCGCGTCTCGAACGCGATGTCACGACGGAGGTCGAACCGGTCGGCGACGTGGTTCGCGTACCGCAGGATCTCGGGCTGCGTGGCGTACCGCTCCGACCACGTCCACTCCTGCTCGAGATCAGGTGCGAAGCCGTACGAGTAGTCCATCGACTCGACGTCGCAACGCGCGCCGGGGTAGCGGTTCCACCACCACGTCCCGCCGACGTCGGACGCGACCTCGAACCCCTGGACCGTCAGCCCGATCTGCCGGAACCGGTGGTGCGCGTACATCCCGGCGAAGCCCGCGCCGACGACGACGGCGTCCACCGTTCGGGTGGTCTCGCTCACGCGGACGATTCTCGCGCGGTCGTCCGGGAGCCGGCAGCGAGGTGCACCGCCACGAGGCGCGTGATGGCCTCCGGGTCGTCGCCGAGCTGCGCCGGGAGGTTGCCGTTGAGCCACAGCGTCGCGATGCCGTGGACGAGCGCCCATGCCGCGACGCCGTACGTGAGCTGCTCGCGCGACGCGCGCCCCGTGCCGTAGAGCGCGCGCGAGCTCGCGGCGCGCGCCTCCCGCAGCTCGGGGTCGTCGCCGCGCAGCAGCTCGGGCCGGAACATCACCTCGAAGTGGGCGCGGTGCGTCACCGCGAACCGCACGTATGCGACGCCCACGTCGAGGAACGTGCCGCCGCCACGTTCGGCGGCGACGAGCGCGTCGGCCAGCATCCGATAGCCCTGCGCGGCGACGGCGGTCAGCAGCCCGGCCTTGTCCCCGAAGTGGTAGGTCGCGGCGGCGTGCGTGACGCCGGCGCGCCGGGCCACCGCGCGCAGGCTGGTCGAGCCCGGGCCGGACTCGTCGAGGGTCGCGACGGCAGCGTCGACGAGCGCGGGACGCAGCGAGCCGTGGTGATAGGGCCGGACCGGGCCGTCGGTCGTCGTCACGGCGTGAACGCTAGCGGAGATCTTTCCATTGACAAGATCATGC
>DASRES010000088.1 GCA_035651955.1 Acidimicrobiia bacterium | reverse complement strand
ATCGATGATCGCGATCCGCTCGCACAGCTGGTCGGCCTCCTCCATGTAGTGCGTCGTGAGGAGGATCGTCTGACCCTGCGCGTGCAGCTCCCCGAGGATCTCCCAGAGCGCGATGCGGCTCTGCGGGTCGAGGCCGGCGGTCGGCTCGTCGAGGAACAGGATCGCGGGATGGTGCAGGATCGACCGGGCGACCATGAGCCGTTGCGCCATGCCCCCGGACAGCGCGAGCACGGGCATCTTCGCCCGGTCGGTGAGGCGGAACTGCTCGAGCCGGTAGTCGGCCTCGGCGCGCGCCTCCTTCGCGCTCATCCCGAAGAAGCGGCCGTGGTAGTAGAGGTTCTCCCAGACGCTCAGCGCCCGGTCGAGCGTGTTCGTCTGCGGAACGACGCCGATCACCTGCTTGGCGAGCGCGGGTTGCGCGACCACGTCGATGCCGCCGACCCAGGCGCGTCCGCTCGTCGGGATGACAGTGGTCGTGAGCATCCCGGTCGTCGTCGTCTTGCCGGCGCCGTTGGGGCCGAGCAACCCGAAGATCTCGCCGCGGTACACCACGAGATCGATGCCGTCCACGGCGCGCACGCCGCCCGGGTACACCTTCGTGAGCTTCTCGGTCCGGATGACCTCCTCACGGCCGCTCGTCTGTCGCCTCGTCGCGGTCGGTGTGGAGGTCGTCGTGTCAGCCGACACGCTCGTCATCGCGTGCCTCCTCGGTTCGGGGGGCGAAGTGATCGGTGACGCGGGCGAGCAGCCGCCCGAGTTGCTGGTACCCGTGCGGTGACAGCACGTCCGCGAGCTCACCGTCGAGGCGAAGGGCCTCGCGGTTCAGGCGGTCGTGGACGCGCCGCCCGTCCGGCGTCAGCGCGACCCGGATGACGCGACGGTCGCGCTCGTCGCGCTCGCGCGTCACGAGGCCCTCGGACTCGAGCCGGTCGAGATGCCGCACCACCGTCGCCGGGTCGATGCGGATGCCGGCCGCGAGCTCGCGCTGGCTCGGGCGCGCGCCGTCGACGAGGTGGACGAGGACCTTCCAGGTCGTGAAATCGCCGCCGCGCTCGCGCATCCGCGCGTCGAGCTCGGCCTGCAGGACGCGGTGCGTCCACGCGATGCGACGCCCGAGGAACTCCACCGACGGTTTCATGGTGCACAAATGATTAGCACACCAACGGTTAGCGGCGCAACCACCACGCCTTCGTTCAGGGTTCGGCGACGCAGCGGTTGTCGAGCTCGCCGAGGCGCTCGATGCGACACACGACGCGCTGACCTGGGCGCAGCGACACCTTCGGGTCGCGGGCGTCGCCGATCCCGCCCGGTGTTCCGGTGCTGATCACGTCCCCCGGCCGCAGGGTGACGATCGTGCTGACATACTCCACGATCTCGGGCGGGCCGAAGAGGAGATCCGACGTGCGGGCGTCCTGCATCACGTCGCCGTCGACCGCGCACGTCACCCGCAGATCGCGCGCGTGGTCGACCTCGTCCGGGGTGACGAGCATCGGTCCGAGCGGCGTCGAGCGGTCCCAGGTCTTGCCCTGCATCCACTGCAGCGTGCGGTACTGCCAGTCGCGCATGCTGACGTCGTTGCAGATCGTGTAGCCGGCGATGGCGTTGCGCGCGTCGTCACGGTGCGCACGCCGCACCGGGGTGCCGATGACGAACGCGAGCTCGACCTCCCAGTCGGGTCGCTCGACCTCGGCCGGCAGCACGATGTCGTCACGCGCGCCGACGAGCGCGTCCGCGTACTTGGCGAACAGCGTGGGGTACGCCGGGAGCTCGCGGCCTGTCTCCAGGATGTGGGCGCGGTAGTTCAGGCCGAGGCAGATGACCTTGCCGGGGTTCGGGACGAGCGGCGCGTAGTCGAGGGCGTCGAGGGCGTGCGTGCGCCCGGTCTCGCGGACGTCGCCGCCGCGCAGCCCGAGCAGCGCGCCGACGTCGGGCGCGTCGAGCTCGACTGCGTGGTCGCCGTCGATGCGGACCGCGTGCGTCGACGCCCCCCCGTCCGTCCTGATCGTCGCGAACCTCATGCCGTGGTGACCCGGGCGACCGCGTCGCGGATCGCGTCGGCGACGCGCGCCATCTCGTCGTCCGACTCGTACTTGTTGCGCGGCCAGAAGAACCCTCGCAAGCCGTCCTTGCGCCGGCGCGGGACGACATGCACGTGGAGGTGAGGCACGCTCTGGCTCACGACGTTGTTCAGCGCGACGAACGACCCGTCGGCGTGCATGGCGTCACGAACCGCGCCGGCGAGGATCTGCACCGCGCCGAACAGGGGCTCGACGAGCGCGTGCGGCAGGTCGACCAGGGTGTCGACGTGGTCCCGCGGGACCACGAGCGTGTGGCCCGGGAACAACGGACGCTGGTCGAGGAACGCGACGACGTCACCCGACTGGAACACGACCTCCGCGGGACGGTCGTCCGCGACGATGTCGCAGAAGACGCAGTTCGGCGCCCGGACGACCACGTCGTACGGGCTACTCGGGCGACTCGTACGGCCGCTGGCGCGGCTTGGCGGCGTCGCGCTTCCACACCATCACCTTGCGGCGGAAGAAGCAGACCTCCTCGCCGCGCTGGTTGAAGCCGCGCGTCTCGACGGTGACGACGCCACGGTCCGGCCGGCTCGACGACTCCCGCTTCTCGAGGACCTTCGTCTCCGCGTAGATGGTGTCGCCGTGGAACGTCGGCATCTTGTGCTGCAGCGTCTCGACCTCGAGGTTGGCGATCGCCGCCCCGCTCACGTCCGGGACGCTCATCCCGAGCACGACCGAGTACACGAGGTTGCCGACGACCACGTTCTTCTTGAACTGCGTCTGCGTCTCCGCGTACCACGCGTCCGTGTGGAGCGGATGGTGGTTCATCGTGATCATGCAGAACAGGTGGTCGTCGTACTCGGTGATGGTCTTGCCCGGCCAGTGCTTGTAGACGTCGCCGGGCTCGAAGTCCTCGAAGTACCGACCGAACGGACGCTCGTAGACGGTCATGGCGAGCGAGCGTACCGACGGTGGCCCACCGCGGTCCGACCCGGGTTGGTACACAAGTCGCGGTCAGGACCGCGACTTGTGTACCAACGGCGCGACGGCGGGCGCGGCATGCTGGCGCGATGCGGCTGCGCGAGTTCTACGACGACCCGTCGCGTGCGAGCTCCGACGAGGTCGACTTCGGCTCCGAGTGGCGGACGCGGGGCGAAGGTCCGTGGAAGGTCGTCTGGGTGGAGGCGACGGGCGAGATCGCGGCGTTCAACTCGGGACGGCCGGCCACGCCCGTCGCGCCGGGGCGCGGTCTGGGGGCGCTCGGCGCGATGCTCGGCGGCGGTCCCGACGAGGTCGTGATCCTCGGCGTCCACGACGACATCGACACGCTGCGCGCCGGACTCACGGGCTGGGAGGAGCACATGGCCGACGAGAACGGGCTCGCGTGGCTCGCCGAGCGCGTCGACGAGCTCCCGGATCCCGGAGCCGAGGCCGGCCCCGGGGCCGAGCCCCGCGACTGACCGGTGCAGAAGCTCGTCTTCCTGTTCGGGCGTGCACCGGGCCTGTCGCACGCCGCGTTCGCCCGTCACTACCTCGAGGTGCACGCGCCGCTCGGGCTCCGCGTGACGCGCGCGATGGAGCGCTACGTCGTGAACCTCGCCGACGTCGACGGGCCACCGCAGCCGTTCCCCGTCGACGCGATCACCGAGATCTGGACCCCGTCGGCCGACGTGTTCTTCGACCCGTCACGCGCATTCACGTCGCCCGACGACGGCCGCGCGCTCATGGCCGACCACCAGAGCTTCATCGGGCCGATGCACGCGTACGCCGTCGAGGAGCGCGTCGTGGAGGACGGGACGGCGACCGGCGTCAAGTACGTCTGCCTCAGACCCGCTCGCGACGCGACGAGCGCCACGCGCCACGTCGAGGACCGCGTCGTGCGCACGTTCACGCCCGACGCGCCGCCCGTCGAGGGCTTCACGTTCCTGCGCTTCGCCGACCGGGACGCCGCGAACGCGTTCGCGGCCACGAACCCCGGGTTCCTCGTCACGGAGCACGTCCAGAAGGCGTGACCCGCCCACTTGGGCTTCCGGTCGGGAATCCCCACCCGCCGGGCTACGTTGCGACCAGCGCCATGATGAACCACCGCACGATCCGGAGCTACCGGCGCGACCGGGACGAGCTGCAGGGCAAGCGGCTCGAGCGCGACGTCCTGAAGCGCGTCCTCGGCTTCGCACGCCCGTACCGATGGCAGCTGGTGGGGTTCTTCGTCGGGGTCGTCCTGGCCGCGATCGCCGGTGCGATCCCGCCGCTCCTGCTCCGCCAGCTCATCGACCACGGGCTCCCCGGTCGGTACTCGCGCCACGGCGACCTCGCGGTCGTCACCTGGGTCGCGGTCGCGGCGACGGCTCTCGCGATCGCGAGCGCGGGCCTGTCGCTGATGCAGCGCTGGTTCTCGGCCCGCATCGGTGAGGGCCTCATCTACGACCTGCGCCGCGAGCTCTTCGACCACGTCCAGCGCATGCCGATGTCGTTCTTCACGCGCACGCAGACCGGTGCGCTCATGTCGCGGCTGAACAACGACGTGATCGGCGCGCAGAACGCGATCACGGACACGATGGGCACCGTCCTCTCCAACCTGATCACGGTCGGGGTGACGCTCTCCGTGATGCTCGGGTTGGAGTGGCGGCTGACGGTCCTGACTTTGCTCGTGCTGCCCGCGTTCGTCATTCCCGCGCAGCGCATCGGGCGGCGCCTGCAGGTGATCACGCGCGAGGCCATGCAGCTCGACGCGTCGATGAACACGACGATCGCGGAACGGTTCAACGTCGCGGGCGCGCTCGTCGTCAAACTCTTCGGGCACCCGAAGCGCGAGTCGGAGAGCTTCGGCCGACGGGCGGCGCGCGTACGCGACATCGGCGTGAAGACGGCGATGTACAGCCGCGTACTGTTCGCCGCGCTCGCGCTCGTCGCCGCGGTCGGGACGGCGGTCGTCTACTACGTCGGCGGGCGGCTCGCGATCGACGGCACCATCTCGGCCGGTGTCGTCGCCGCGTTCGTCCTGTACGTCAGCCAGATCTACCAGCCACTCACGCAGCTCACGAACGCGCGGGTCGACGTGATGACCGCGCTCGTGTCGTTCGAGCGCGTCTTCGAGGTGCTCGACTTCCCACCCTCGATCGTCGACCGACCGGGCGCGGTCGACCTGGTCGCGCCACGCGGCCGCATCGAGCTCGACCACGTGTGGTTCCGTCACCCGGCGCCGGCCTCGGTGTCGCTCCCGTCGCTCGAGGCGGACGCGACGCTCCTCGACACGAGCCCGTCCGACTGGATCCTGCGCGACGTCACCTTCGCCGTCGAGCCCGGCGAGACGATCGCGCTCGTGGGGCCGTCCGGCGCGGGCAAGACGACGACCGCGATGCTCGTGCCCCGCGTGAACGAGGTGACCGAAGGACGCGTGATCGTCGACGGTCACGACGTGCGCGACCTCACGCTCACCTCGCTGCGCGACGCGATCGGCTTCGTGATGCAGGACCCGCACCTGTTCCACGAGACGATTCGCGAGAACCTGCGCTACACCCGCCCCGAGGCGACCGACGACGAGCTGGTGCAGGCGTGCAAGCGCGCGCGCATCCACGACCTGATCGAGAGCCTCCCGGACGGCTACGACACCGTGGTCGGCGAGCGCGGCTACCGCCTGTCGGGAGGCGAGAAGCAGCGTCTCGCGATCGCGCGCGTCCTGTTGAAGGACCCCGCGATCGTCATCCTCGACGAGGCGACGTCGCACCTCGACTCCGAGTCGGAGCTCGCGATCCAGCGCGCGCTCGGCGAAGCGCTCGAAGGTCGTACAGCGCTCGTCATCGCGCACCGGCTGTCGACGATCGTGAACGCCGACCGCATCCTCGTGTTCGACGAGGGACGGATCGTGGAGGAAGGTCGTCACGACGAGCTCGTCCACGCCGACGGGCTGTACGCCGAGCTGTACCGCACGCAGTTCGGCCGCGCGCTCGACGCGCCTGCATGAGCATCTGAGCGGACTGCGCGCCGGTACGATGCGTCCCCGGACGCGCACCGCACGCTCTCGCGTCCCTCTCCGTCATGCGATCCGACGACCTGACTCCAGGCGGCGCGCGCCGCGAGCACCGGATGGCGCACCGCCGCCGCGTGCGCCGGACCGCGGTCGCGTTCGCCGCGGTCGTCGTGGTCGCGGGACTCGCGCTCGTCGCGACCGACACGTTGCGCCCCGGGCACGCGAGCGACGCTCCTCGCCTCGCGCACACGGGCAACGACTCGAATACGGGCCAGGACGCCGGTTCGGACGCGGCGGTCCCGACGCGACCGTTGACGCCGGACCAGCCGTTGCGGCTGTGGATCGCGGGTGACTCGCTCGCCGGGTCGCTGGGGCCGTCGCTCGGCGACATGACGGCCGCGACCGGCGTCGTGCAGCCGGTGTTCGACTCGCGTGTGTCGAGCGGGCTCACGAACCCGTCGTTCTTCGACTGGCCGCAGCACGCGCAGCAGGAGGTCGCGCGGCTGAACCCCGAGGCGATCGTGTTCATCATCGGCGCGAACGACGCGAACGTCGAACCCGACACGCCCACCGGGCAGACGCCGTCGTGGGCCGCGCAGTACCGCACGCTCGTCGAGCAGATGCTCGCCATCTTCAGCGCGGGCTCGTCGCCGCGGACGATCTACTGGGTCGGCGCCCCCACCATGCGGGACCCGGCGTTCTCGCAACGCGTGAAGGAGCTCGACGACGTCGTACGGGGAGTCGTCGCGCAGCATCCCGGCGCGGTCTACGTCGACTCCTACTCCTTGTTCGCCGGCCCGGACGGGAAGTACGCGCCCAACCTGCCCGACGCGAACGGCAACCCCGTGCTCGTACGCGCGGGCGACGGCATCCACTTCACGCCCGACGGCGGCGACCGTCTCGCGAGCGCGGTGTTCAAGCTGCTCGACGCCAAGTGGCGCATCACCGCGCAGGCCGTCCCGTCGCAGGCGAAGTCCGTCATCGAGACGAAGGGCAGCACGCAGGTCCCGGGCACGAGCCGCACGTTGCGCTCCGGTTCGCGCACGACGTCCACGACGAGCCGTCGCCACAGCAGCAGCGGGAACGGAACGTCGGTGACCACCACCGAGGCGCCGGCGGCGACACAGCCTCCCTCGACGACTCCCGTCGTGAGCGAGCCGCCGTCGACGGCGTCGACGCCGAGCACGTCGACCCCGAGCAAGACCACGTCGCCGTCGACGGGCTGACCTCACGTCCCGCCGGACGTGAGCGTCTTCGTTACCCGTCGGTAGCATCGGCGACCATGCCCGAGGAGCTCGAAGCAGCGAACGCCGCCATCGACGCGGCCGCGTCCCTCGTCGACCAGGCGTCCGCCGCGCTCGCGCGCGAGTCGGAGCAGAACGGCCGGATCGCGGTCGACCGCCTGGACCGCCACCAAGTCGTCGCGTACGACCTCGCGCACGGCGCGAGCGCGGTCGAGGCGAGCCGCGTCATGGTCGAGTACGGCGCGGGTGGCGAGTTCGAGTCGAAGCTGGCGCGTGCGTTCGTCGCGGACGCGATCGCCGACCTGGCGTCGCGCGTGATCGGGCGTGACGCCGCGTGGGGCGTCGAGAGCGGCGAGCTGGAGCAGGCCCTGCCGTTCGTGAGCGCGCACCGCGCACCCGAGTTCCTCGCATCGCTCGGCGACGCCGTCGCCGAGCACGGCACCGGGCCGTCGCACCTGTCCGAGGACTTCGAGCTGGTGCGCGAGACGTTCCACCGGTTCGCCGAGGACCGCATCCGCCCGGTCGCCGAGGAGATCCACCGCACCAACGCGGACATCCCCGACGACATCATCGGCGGCATGGCCGAGCTCGGCGGCTTCGGGCTCAGCGTCCCCGAGGAGTACGGCGGCTACGCGACCGGCGCGGAGTCCGACTACCTCGGGATGGTCGTCGCCACGGAGGAGCTGTCATGGGGCTCGCTCGGCGCGGGTGGCGCGCTCATCACCCGACCGGAGATCCTCACGCGCGCGGTCGTCGCGGGCGGCACGGAGGAGCAGAAGCAGCGGTGGCTGCCGCGCGTCGCGAGCGGCGAGCTCATGGCCGGGATCATGGTCACCGAGCCCGACTACGGCTCGGACGTCGCCGGCATCAAGGTCACCGCGACCCCGACCGACGGCGGCTGGCTCGTCAACGGCGTGAAGACGTGGGCGACGTTCGCCGGTCGCGCCGATCTGCTGCTGCTGCTCGCGCGCACCGACCCCGACCGTTCGGCCGGTCACCGCGGGCTGTCGATGTTCGTCGTCGAGAAGCCGCCCGCGCCCGGCCACTCGTTCTCGTTCGACGACGGCCGGGGCGGCCACATGGAGGGCCGCGCGATCGACACGCTCGGGTACCGCGGCATGCACTCGTACGAGGTCGCGTTCTCCGACTGGTTCGTCCCCGCGGAGAACCTCATCGGTGGTGAGGCCGGCCTGGGCCGTGGCTTCTACCTGCAGATGGAGGGGTTCGAGAACGGTCGGCTGCAGACGGCCGCGCGCGCCGTCGGCTTGATGCAGGCCGCGTTCGAGGCCGGGCTCGACTATGCGCGCGAGCGCAAGGTCTTCGGGAAATCGGTGTTCGACTACCAGCTCAGCAAGGTGAAGCTCGCGCGCATGGCCGCGCTCATCCAGGCCGGGCGTCAGTTCTCCTACGACGTCGCGCGGCGCATGGCGAAGGGCGAGGGCGCGCTGCAGGCGTCGATGGTGAAGGCGTACGTGTGCCGCGCGTCGGAGTGGGTGACGCGCGAGGCGATGCAGCTGCACGGCGGCATGGGCTACGCGGAGGAGTTCCCCGTCTCGCGCTACTTCGTCGACGCGCGCGTCCTCTCGATCTTCGAGGGCGCCGACGAGACGCTCTGCCTGCGCGTCATCGCCCGCCGTCTCGCGGAACAGGGGCTCACGCCTCGGGATGTGTGAATCCTCCGGCGTAGAGAGGGCGAAATCACACAAGCGTGCGGGTCACGGCCCGAGGCCGGTGCAGCTGCGCGCCGAGGTCCAGGACCCGGCCGCCGCCGACGCGGCCGCGCCCGACAGCGGGCGCGGCACTCCGGAGCCGATCGCGGCCGGCACCCACGCGTACGCGTCCACGTGCCGGCCGGTCGTCGTCACCTTCAGCACGCCGCTCACGCCCGACGGGCCCGACTCGTTGTAGAAGACGAAGTTGCCGAGCCCGTAGTCGACGAGCGCGTCACCGAGGCGCCCCGCGCCCTCGACGCGGTGGCTGTGACTGCCGACGACGACGTCCGCGCCGGCCTCGACAAGTTGGCGCGCGAGCGTCTGCTGCGCGGACGTCGGACACGTCGCGCCCTCGACACCCCAGTGCACGTACACGACGAGGACGTCGGTCGTCGGCCGAACGGCGCGCACCTCGTCGAGGAACCGGTCGATCTCCTTCGCCGACGCCAGCCCCGCGTGCGTGTCGGTCGCGGTCCACGCCGTCCGCACGACGTCGTCGAGCACCTGCGTCGCGCCCATGACCGCGACGCGCGTCCCGCGCACCACGGTTCGCCACGGCGCGTACGCCTGCGCGGCGTTCTCGCCGATCCCGATGACAGGGAAGCCGGTCGAGCGGCTCGCAGCCAGCGAGTCCTCCAGCCCGACGGCGCCGTAGTCCATGCCGTGATTGTTGGCCATCGTCGCGACGTCGACGCCTGCGTCGCGCAAGGCGACCAGCCCGGCGACGGGCGCCCGGAACGTGTACTGCTTCGGCGCCGGCGTCCCGCGGTCCGTCACGGCCGTCTCGAGGTTCACGACCGCGACGTCCGCGCTCGCCAGCACCCGCGCGATCGGGGCGAGCAGCGCGCCCGGATCGGCGACCGCGCGCGAGCGCAGCGTGCCCTCGAAGTGGACGTCGCCGCCGAAGGCGAACGTGACCGGTGACGGCTGCGACGGCGCCGCGGTGGTGGTCGAGGTCGCCGAGGACGACGGCGCCGAGGACGGCGGCGCGCCCGTCGACGGCGCCCGCGTGTGCACGCGCGAGTTGCGCGACGACCCGGCGTCGGCGACGACATAGCCCGCCGCGACCACGCCCACCACGAGCGCGACGACCGCGAGCAGACCCGCCGCGCGTCTCACGACACGATTGTGGCGCCCCTCAGCTGCTGCTGCGTGTCATTCCCGCGCGCTCGCCGCGGATGACGAACTTCGTCGCCATCTTGCGGCTCGCCTCGTCGATCATCTCGTCGCCGAACATCACCGCGCCGCGCCGCTCCTCCTCGGTCGCGGACCGGTACGCCTCGAGGATGTCGTGCGCGCGGTCGAACTGCTCCTGCGTCGGCGTGTACACCTCGTTGATGACCGTGACCTGGTCGGGGTGCAGCGCCCACTTGCCGTCGTAGCCGAGCACGCGTGTCCGCATCGAGTACTCACGCAGCGCGTCGAGCTCGCGGATCTTGAGGAACGGACCGTCGATCACCTGGAGACCGTTCGCGCGGCCGGCCATCAGGATCTTGCTGAAGACGTAGTGGAAGTGGTCGCCCGGGTACTCCGGAACCGCGACACCGGCCGTGAGGACGGGCATCTCCATCGACGCCGCGAAGTCGGCCGGGCCGAAGATGATCGTCTCGGTGCGGGGCGACGCCGCGCAGATCTCCTCGACGTTGATCAGACCGCGAGTGGTCTCGATCTGCGCCTCGATGCCGACGCTGCTCGTGCGCCCGGTCGTCTGCTCGATCTGCGTGAGCAGCAGATCGAGCGCGACCACCTCGGCGGCCGACTGCACCTTCGGCAGCATGATCTCGTCGAGGCGCTCCGACGCGTTCTCGACGACGTGGATGACGTCGCGGTACGTCCACTTCGTGTCCCACGCGTTCACGCGCACGCACAGGACGGTCTCGCCCCAGTCCTGCTCGTTGATCGCCTTCACGACGTTGTCGCGCGCCGCTTCCTTCTCGAGCGGCGCGACGGAGTCCTCGAGATCGAGGAACACCATGTCGGCACCGAGGTTCGGCGCCTTCCCGAGCATCTTCTCGCTCGAGCCCGGGACCGAGAGACAGGAGCGACGGGGCAGGTTGCGTGAGCGTTCGGACATGCAGGTCAGCCTACGCGAGCCGTTCGCCCGCCACCCCACCCGCCCGCGGGCGCGTGGCGGCCGCCGGCGCTACCGTCCGGGCATGCTCGAACCTGTCGCGGACGGTGTGTACGCGTGGCTGCAACCCGGCGGGGAGACGGGGGTGAGCAATGCCGGGGTCATCGTCGACGACGACGGCCTGACGGTCGTCGACACGTTGATGGTGCGGTCGCAGTGGGAGCCGTTCGCGCAGGCGGTCGGCGCGCTCGGGGCGCACGTCCGGCGCGTCGTCCTGACGCACGCGCACGTCGACCACGTCGGCGGGACGACTGCGTTCCCGGACGCGAGCGTCCACGGATCGGCGTTCACGCGCGACCTGGTCGCGCAGGCGATGCCGCTCGACGCGTACAAGGCGTTCATGCCGGCGTTCCGCGAGGGGTTCGACGACCTCGCCGCCACCGGCCTGCGCCCGGTGACGGACGTCGTCGAACGCCCGACGTCGCTGACGCCCCGTGCCGAGATCCTCCCCGCGTCCGGCCACACCGCGGGTGATCTCGTGGTGCTCGTGGACGACGCCGACGTGTGCTTCGCCGGCGACCTGTGCTTCTTCGGGGTGACGCCGCTCGCGTTCCAGGGTGACCCGGCGAGGTGGGTCGACACGCTCGACGAGGTCGTCCAGCTCGCGACGACGATCGTCCCGGGACACGGCCCGATCGGCGGCGCGCACGAGGTGCGCGAGCTGCAGGACTACCTGCGCGCGTGCTGCGACGCGCGCGGCGACGTCGACGCGATCCCCGCGGGCCCGTGGGACGAGTGGATCGAGCGCGACCGCGACGCGATCAACGTCGAGAAGGCCGCGATGATCGCCGCCGGCGACACCGGCATGCCGCCGTCGATGCTGAAGGCGATCGGGCTCGGCTGAACGGGCATCGAAGAGCTTGGCCGAGCACGATTAGCTCGCATTACGATCTATCGCGTGCGGCGCTTCCTTCCCCAGCAGTACCACTTCGAGGCATTCCTCTCGAGCACGAAGCTGCTCCCCATGGCCGCGCTCACCGGGCTGATCGGCGGGCTCGTCGGGGCGGCGTACGTGACCGCGATGAACGCGCTGTCGCAGCTGCTCTTCCCGGCGCCGTGGGCGGCGACGCTGCCGCAGCTCGTGAAGACGCCGTTCAACACCACGATCACGTGGAGCAACGAGGCCCACTGGCTCATCCTCGTCGGCGCCGGTCTGCTGACCGCGGTGGCCGTGAAGCTGATCGGCGACCCCGGTGACACCGAGCTCCTGGTCGACAACATCCACGTGCACGGCGGCGCGCCGGCCGAGGACATCAGGCAGCTGAAGTCGCTGATCCCGATCTCGCTCGTGAACATCGCGGTCGGCAGCGGCATCGGCCCGGAGGCGCCGCTCAGCCAGACCAACGGGACGATCGGGTCGTGGCTGTCGCACCGCTGGCACATCTCCCAGGACGAGACGCGGATCCTCACGATCACCGGGATGGCCGCCGGCTTCACAGTGCTCTTCGCCGCGCCGTTCGGCGCGTCGGTGTTCGCGATGGAGCTGCTGCACCGCAAGAGCCTCCGCTACTTCGAGGTCCTGCTCCCCGCGCTCACCGGGACGATCGTCGGCTACATCGTGTACACGGCGCTCACGACCCTCGGGCTCCGGCCCGTCTGGGACATCGGCTCGGTGCTGCACGTCCCGAACGACCTCGTCCTCGCCGACTTCGGCTGGGCCATCGCGGCGGGGATCGCGGGTGCGCTCATCGCCGCCGCGTTCACGTACCTCGTCGTGCTCACCCGGTGGATGTTCCGCCCGATCCCCGCGCTCGCGAAGCCCGTCGTGACCGGCGTGGCCCTCGGCGCGCTCGCCTTCGCGTCCCCGTACGCGCTGACGTTCGCCGAGCTGCAGCTGACCCATCTCGCCCTCCTGGACAAGGTCGCGATCGCGACGCTGGGCCTCGCCGTCGTCGTGAAGCTCGTCGCGGCCGCGTTGAGCATGGCCGGGGGCTGGAAGGGCGGCTTCATCATCCCGATGTTCTTCTGCGGCTACTGCCTGGGTCGCGCCGGCTCGGAGTTCCTGCCCGGTCACCCGAACGGCGTCGTGCTCGCGGTGTGCCTGATGGTGGCGATCAACGTGGGCGTGACCAAGACCCCGCTCGGCTCGACGCTCGTCGTCACCGAGATGGTCGGGATGCGGCTGCTCCCGACCGCGCTCATCTCGGGGCTGCTGAGCTTCTTCCTCACCTCGAACGTGTACCTGATCGAGAGCCAGCAGCTCCGTGAGGGCATCCACGGCGAGGAGCTCGGGTCGCCCCACGCGCTCACCGCCGACGAGATGGGCATGGAGAACGTCCGCACCGACGAGCACCGCCCCGACACGGACGGGCCGGACACCGACGGGCCGGACACGGACGGATCCGACACGTCCCGGCCGGGAGCGCCCGCCGGCACGGCCGCGGACGGGAGTGGCCACTCGGACGCGCGCGGAACCAGACTCCGCTGACCGGCACGATCATATCGTATTACGATGCTCGTTGGGTTATCCTGCTGACATGCCGCCCGAGCTCACCGACGCCGACTACGAACGACTGCTGGAGTTCCGGACGGGTCTGCGACGGTTCCTCAAGTGGAGCGGCGAGCAGGCCGAGCGCGTCGGGCTCTCACCCGCGCAGCACCAGCTGATGCTCGCGATACGCGGTCACCGTGATCCGCGCGGACCGACGATCGGCGACGTCGCGAACGAGCTCCTGTTGCGTCACCACTCTGCGGTCGGTCTCGTCGACCGAGCCGAGAGCGCGGGGCTCGTGCGTCGCATCCACGATCCCGACGACCATCGCGTCGTACGTCTCCGTCTGACCGCGACGGGAGCGCGGAAGATCCGGCAGCTGAGCGCGGTGATGCTCGAAGAGCTCGACCGGCTCGGTGAGCGTCTGCGGCCGATCTGGTCGGGTCTCGAAGCGCGTGACGAACCGAACGCGCGACGGCAAGGTCGCGTCGTGGCGAACGGGTAACGCGACGCCGCGAGACCACGCGGATCGGACGTATCGCCTCCACCGCCAGAGTTTTTCCCGACGTTTGCGAGGCCCGCGGTTCGTCGTGTGCGCCGCGTGTCACACGCGTCGTGGTCGCCGGCGATCTCCGCGAACGTGCAGGTCACCGCGGTCTTGCACGGGGTGGAAGCGGCTGATTCGCGCCGAGTGTCGCGTTCGCGCGCGGATCCTGTTGCGCGCGATCAGTGGTACAGCCGGGCTGGCGCGCTGCCGATGTAGCTGTCTAGCGTTCGCCGTCGCCCGTGAGCCGCATTCCGCGTTTGCTCGCGGGCTCGTTGTTAGTGTGACCCCGTTTCAACGACGAAACGCGGCGTTCGCAAGGACAAGCAGAGGCTCGTGCCAAAGGGAGTCCCCATGAACCTCCGGGTTGCTCGGATCGTCGTGGTCGTCGGGATCCTGGTGGCTGCTCTCGCCGTCGCACCGCTCGCGGCGAGCGGCTCGCCGATCGACGACAAGCGCGCGCAAGCCGCGCAGATCCAGGCCCAGATCAACGCGAACGGCGACAAGATCGACGCGTTGTCACAGGAATACGACGGCGCCGTCTACAAGCTGCAGCAGATCGACAAGCAGATCGCGGACTCCCAGTCCCGGCTCCAGGTCGCGCAGGCGCAGTTCGACCAGGTGCGTCACGAGGTCGACATCCGCGCCGCCGAGATCTACATGAGCGCGGGCAACGACAACCCCCTCGCCGCGATCGACGTCCAGAACATCAACGACCTCGCCGCGCGCTCGAAGTACGCGGCGGCCGCGACGAGCCGCGACAACGAGCTGATGGATCGGCTGAGCGCGTCGAAGGACCAATTGAAGAGCCAGCGCGACCAGCTCAACCGTGACCGCGCGAACGCGCAGAGCCAGAAGGACCGCCTGTCGAGCGCGAAGACGCAGCTCGAGTCCGCGAACGCGAAGCAGGAAGCGCTCCTCAAGCAGACGAACAACGACATCAACACGCTCGTCGCGCAGTACAAGCGCCAGGCCGCGGCGGCCGCCGCCGCAGCGCAGCGCCAGGCCGCGGCGCAACAGACGCGCGGTGACGGCGGCGGGACGGGGAGCTCCGCGGGCGTGTCGGTGTCGGTCGGGTCGATCCCGCCGACCTCACCGCGGGCGATGATCGCGGTGAACTTCGCGCTCGCGCAGGTCGGCAAGCCGTACGTGTACGACACGTCCGGCCCCGCCACCTACGACTGCTCGGGCCTCACGATGGCCGCGTGGGCCGCGGCGGGCGTGTCGATGCCGCACTACTCGGGCGCGCAGTACGAGATGTTCCCGCACGTGCCGCTCAGCGCGATCCAGCCCGGCGACCTCTTGTTCCGCGGGGCCGGCGGGAGCCAGCACGTCGAGATCTACATCGGCAACGGCATGGTCGTGACCGCGCCGCACACCGGCGACTTCGTGAAGGTCGCGCCGATGGGGAGCGTCCTGCCGCTCGCAGCCCGTCCCGGCTAGACGCTGATCGGGTCGCGCGCCCGGTTCGCCGTACGATCGCCGGGTGACGACACGCGAGACGGACGTTCGCCTGACGCGCTTCTCGCACGGCGCGGGCTGCGCGTGCAAGCTCTCACCGTCCGACCTGCGCACCGTCCTCGGTCTCGTGCACGGGATCGGCGGCGCGCAGGACCCCGACCTGCTGGTCGGCCTGGACACGTCGGACGACGCCGCGGTGTACCGAGTGCGCGACGACCTCGCGATCGTCCTCACCACCGACTTCTTCACACCCATCGTCGACGACGCGTACGACTGGGGACGCATCGCGGCCACGAACGCGCTGTCGGACGTGTACGCGATGGGCGGCACGCCGTTGCTCGCGCTGAACCTCGTCGCGTGGCCGCGCGAAGGCATCCCGTTCGACGTGCTCGCGCGCGTCCTCGACGGCGGTGGTGACGTCGTCCGAGACGCGGGCGCGATCGTCGCGGGCGGCCACTCGATCGACGACCCCGAACCGAAGTTCGGCCTGGCCGTCGTCGGGACGGTGCACCCGGAGCGTGTGCTGACGAACGCGGGCGCGTGTGCGGGCGACGCGCTTGTGCTCACGAAGCCGGTCGGCCTCGGTGTGATCTCCACCGCCGTGAAGCGTGACGTCGCGTCGTCCGAGCTGATCGCCGAGGCGGTGCGCGTCATGACGACGCTGAACGCGGCGGCGCGCGACGCCGTGCTCGCGGTCGGCGACGCCGTCCACGCCGTCACCGACGTCACGGGGTTCGGTCTCCTCGGTCATCTGCGCGAGATGCTCGTCGCGTCGAGCGTCGCCGCGGAGATCGATGTGCCGCGCGTGCCGGTCATCGACGGCGTACGCGATCTGGTCGCGGCCGGGATGATCGCGGGCGGCACACGCCGCAACCATGCGTTCGTGACGCCCGACGTCGAGTGGAACGGGCTCCCCGAGCAGGAGCAGCTGCTGCTCGCGGACGCGCAGACGTCGGGCGGGCTGCTCGTCGCCGTCGACGCGGGCGCGGCGGACGAGCTCGTGACGCAGCTGCGCACGCGTGGTGCGCTCGCTCATGCGGTCGTCGGACGTGTGGTCGAAGGTTCGCCGGGGCGCGTGACGATCAAGGGATGACGAGCATGCCGAGGTCGGCCTCGAGCTGGGGCCTCGGCTTCGCACCGAGCGACGCGCGCTCCATCCGCCCGTTCCGGAACAGCGCGATGAGCGGGATGCTCTGCACGCCGTACTCCTGCGCGAGACGCGGGTTCTCGTCGATGTTGACCTTCACGACCTTGTAGGACCCCTCGCGCATCAGCGCGATCTGCTCCACGATCGGCCCGACCTGCTTGCACGGTCCGCACCACGGCGCCCAGAAGTCGACGATCACGGGGAGGTCGCTCGACAGCACCTCGGTCGGGAACGACGCGGTGTCGACCGCGCGGACCGGACCCTCGGGCGGGTCGGCGGGCACGGGCTCGGACGGCTCCTTTCCGGAGCGGACCTCGGCCAGCCACTGCGCGCCCTGTCGCACGCTCTCGAGCGCGACCTGGTGCTCCATCGGGTACTCGCCGTAGACGACGGGCACGCCGTGCTCCTCCAGGGTGCGGGCCAGCGCGCGACCACGCGCGACGGGGATGAGCGGGTCCTCGGTGCCGTGCTGCACGAGGAAGGGCGTGTGCTGCGCGCCGTCCCAGTCGTAGTCGACACCCTCGTTCTCGGGGAGGTAGGTGCTCATGGCGAGGACCGCGGCGGGATGCACGCGCGCGCTGCGGCGCAGGCCCAGCGCGACAGCCATCGCGCCGCCCTGCGAGAACCCGCCGACGACGGCGTCCGCGCGTGCGAGGCCGTGCTCCGTGCACGCGTCCTCGAGCAGGTCGTCGAGCGCGTCGAGGTTCGCGAGGAACGTGACGTCCGATGCTCGCGCGTCACCGGTGACGCCCGCGATGTCGTACCAGGCGAACCCGGGCGGCGCGGCGATGGGCCCGCGTGGCAGGACGGTGACGAAGTGGCCGTCGGGATCGAGGTACGGCAGGAGCCCGGCGAGGTCGCGCTCGTCCGCGCCGAACCCGTGCACGAGGAGCAGCAGCCGCTCCGCGTTCGGGCCGCGCACCACGTTCGTCACCAACGCCATGTGTCCTCCCGGTGGATGGTCACGGTCGCCTCGGCGGGCTCGCCTTAGGCTCCGCGGTCGTGGAGTTCCGCCGGCACCGCCTCCCCAGCCTCGCGCAGCTCCGCCAGTTGCAGCACCGGTGGCACCGTGTCCTGGTCCTGTCGGCCCTGACGGGATTCGTCACCGGGCTGCTCGTCGCGGGGTTCGACTGGATCACCTCGCAGGTCCTGCTCGCGCACGTCGAGCAGCTGCCCCACGTCGCGCTCGCGGTCGCTCCGGCAGTGGGGCTCGTGTGCGCGACGGCGGCGTTGCAGTACCTCGGGCCGCGCGCGTCGCCGTCGACGTCCGACGAGTACCTGCACGTGTACCACGACCGGCACCTGCGAATGAACCTGCGCGAGTTCCCGGCGAAGGTGCTCGCGTCGATCGCGACGTTGGGATCGGGCGGTGCGATGGGCTTCGAGGGCCCGTCGATCTACATCGGCGCCGCGACGGGCTCGTTCCTGCAACGCCGGTTCAGCCGCTTCTTCTCGCGCGACGACTCCAAGCTGCTGCTCGTCGCGGGCGCGTCGGCCGGGGTCGCCGCCATCTTCAAGGCCCCGGCAACGGGCGCGCTGTTCGGGATCGAGGTCCCGTTCCAGGAGGACACCGCGGCGCACGCGATCCTTCCCGCGCTCGTGTCGTCGGCCGCGTCGTACCTCACGTTCATCGCGCTGCACGGGACCGCACCGCTGTTCGCCATCTCGGGTCAGCCGCGCTTCGACGCCGTCGACCTGCTCGGCGCGGTCGGCATGGGCGTGCTGTGCGGGCTCGGGGCACGCGCGTTCGTGTGGTTGCTGCGCGTCGCGAAGGACTGGTCCGCGACGGCGCCCGTGCCGCTGCGACTCGTCGTCGGCGGTGGCGGCCTCGCGGCCACGGCGGCGCTCGGGTTCCTGCTCTACGACGGCTCGCCCGTCACGATCGGGCCCGGGTACCGCGCGATCGCGTGGTCGCTCGGCGACCGCGCCTTCCATCTCGTGCTGCTGCTGTTCGTGCTGCACGCGATCGCGACCGCGTGCACCATCGCGGGAGGCGGTGCCGGTGGGACGTTCATCCCGCTCGTCGTGCAGGGATGGCTGCTCGGGCGGGTCGTGACGTCTGCGGTCGGCTCGTCGACCTCGCTGTTCTCGGTGATCGGCGCGTCCGCGTTCCTGGGCGCGGGCTACCGCACGCCGATCACGGGCGTCGTGTTCGTCGCCGAGTCGACGGGACGGCCCGGCTTCGTCGTCCCCGCGCTCGTCGCGACCGCGATCTCCCAGCTCGCGATGGGACGGTCGTCGATCACGCCGTACCAGCGTTCACGACGTCCGAGCCTGCTCGAGCGGCGCTTCGACCTCCCCGTCACGGCCGCGCTCGTCCCCGACCCCGACGTCTGCCATCCGGACATGACGCTCGACGAGCTCGTCGACCATCACTTCCTGCGAGCACGGGCCAAGACGATCCCGGTGCTCGGCGACGACGGGTCGTATCTCGGCATGGTGCGTCTCGACGACGTCGTCGCGATCCCACGCGACGAGCGCGCGGCGACGAGCGCCGGTGACGTCATGCGCGACGACGCGCCGATCGCGCACGCGGACTGGGACCTGCGCCAGGCGATGCGCGTGATGGAGGAGGCCGACGTCGACCGGCTCGCCGTCCTCGACGGCGGTCGGCTCGTCGGTGTTGTCACCACCTCCGAGATCGTCCGCCTCGACGAGATCCTCGGCGAAACGGAGGAATAGCGCTTCGCGCGGTGTCCCCCCACACCCGCGTTGGGACACTTTGTCGGCCATACGCCGGGTTTCGGTCCCAACGCGGCGGGGTCTGCTACCGCATGTGGTGGGAGAGGTCGCCGGTGATGTCGGGGAGGATCAGGCGGTCGGTGAAGTGCCACGTCCCGTCGACGCGCCCGAACTCGTCGTGGTACCGGCCCGCGAGGACCGGCTGCAGCGCGAGACCGGGGCACGCCTGCAGCACGGTGAACGCGCAGCGCGACGACGCCACGTCCGCTCCCCCGACCGTGATCGCGACGTTCGTGATGACGTGCTTCGTGCGCGGGATTCCGTCGTAGAGGATCACACCGTCGTACGCGTGCCGCACCTGCTCGCGACCGCGCAGCACGTCCGTACGGACCGCGGTCCGCCAGGTCGCGTGCTCGAACAGCGCCGCGACGCCGTCGAGGTCGCCGAGGTCGAGACGCTCCGCGTACGCGTACAGCAGCCGCTCGATCTCGTCGTGGTCCCGCACGCCGCGAATCGTCGCACGCCGTAACGTGTCACGCCGTGGCGGGACGGCGACGGAGCTTCTGGGGCTGGGGATACGAGGGCGAAGGCCCGACGGCCGAGCAGCGCGACCGGCTCGCCCGCACGCTCACCGAGCGCTTCGGTCTCGACGGGCTCGATTCGGTCGACGCGCCGGGGATCGACGAGGTCACGCTGCCCGCGCCACGTGTCACGCCACCCGCCGCGCTGGCGGACATCTGCTCCACCGGGACGTACGACCGGGCCGGACACACGTACGGGAAGTCGTTCCGCGACGTCGTCCGCGCGCTGGCGCGCGACTTCGGCAGCGCGCCCGACGTCGTCGCGTTCCCGCGTGACGAACGCGACGTCACCGCGTTGCTCGACTGGTGTGCGGACGCCCGCGTCGCGGCGGTCCCGTACGGCGGTGGGTCGTCCGTCGTCGGGGGCGTCGAGTGCGCGGTCGGCGAGGACTACGCGGGCGCGGTCAGCATCGACCTCGGTCACCTCGACCGGGTCGTCGAGGTCGACCGGACGTCACGGGCCGCGTGTATCGAGGCGGGCGCGTACGGTCCGGCGCTGGAGGAGCAGCTCCAGCCGCACGGACTGACGTTGCGGCACTTCCCGCAGTCCTTCGAGCTCTCGACGCTCGGCGGCTGGCTCGCGACGCGCTCCGGCGGTCACTACGCGACGCTGCACACGCACATCGACGACTTCGTGGAGTCGATGCGCGTCGTCACACCGCGCGGCGTCGTGGAGTCGCGACGCGTGCCCGGTTCGGGCGCGGGCCCGTCGCCCGACCGCATGTTCCTCGGATCCGAGGGGACGCTCGGCGTCATCACGCGCGCGTGGATGCGCCTCCAGGACCGGCCCCGGTTCCGCGCCGCGGCCTCGGCGCGGTTCGCACGCTTCGACGACGGCGTCGTCGCGACGCGCGCGCTGGCCCAGTCCGGGCTGCACCCGGCGAACTGCCGGCTCCTCGACGCCACCGAGGCGATGCTGACCGGCAGTGGCGACGGCACCACGAGCGTGTTGCTCGTCGCGTTCGAGTCCGCCGACCACGCTCTCGACGCGTGGATCGGTCGCGCCGTCGAGCTCGTCCGCGACCACGGCGGCGTCGTCGATGACGAGTCCGTCACCGTGCGGACCGACGAGCACGGCGAGCGAACCGGCGCGGCGGGGACGTGGCGCGCCGCGTTCGTGCGCGCGCCGTACACGCGCGACGCGCTCGTCATGCTGGGGATGATCAACGAGACGTTCGAGACCGCGGTGACATGGGACGGGTTCGAACGACTCCACGAACGCGTCATGCGCGCGACGACGGACGCCATGCGTGCCGTCGGGGCGTGGCCCGGGATCGTGACGTGCCGCTTCACGCACGTGTACCCGGACGGCCCGGCTCCCTACTTCACGGTGATCGCGCCCGGCGCACGCGACGGGCGACTCGAGCAGTGGGCCGCGGTCAAAGCGGCGGCCTCGGACGCGCTGCTCGCGTGCGGCGGCACGATCACGCACCACCACGCGGTCGGCCGCGACCATCGCGCGTGGTACGACCGTCAGCGCCCGCCGCTGTTCGGCGACGCGCTGCGCGCCGCGAAGCGCGCGCTCGACCCCGACGCGATCCTCAACCCCGGGGTCCTCATCGATCCTGACGCGTAAGGTTCCCGTCCTTGACCTACCGGGCCGTGATCTTCGACCTCGGCGGCGTCGTGGTGCCGTCACCCTTCGACGCGTTCGCCGCGTACGAGCGCGACCACGACCTCCCCGACCGCTTCATCCGCGACGTCGTCGCGGCGAGCGCGGACCACGGCGCGTGGGCGCGCCTCGAGCGCGGCGAGCTCACGATGCCGCAGTTCCACGACGCGTTCGCGGCCGAGTGCGCGGCCGCGGGCGGCATCGTCGACGCGGCCGAGCTGATGGGCGCGATCGGCGCCGGCCTCGGCCCGCGCCCCGAGATGATCGCGGCGATCCGCACGGTCCGCGCGCGCGGTCTGCGCACCGCGGCGCTGACCAACAACTGGGCGCCTGCCGGCGACCGCGACGACGCCCGGTCGACCAGCGCGACGGGCGGGCTCGACGGCCTCTTCGACGTCGTCGTCGAGTCGAGCGTCGAGGGGCTGCGCAAGCCCGACCCGCGCATCTACCGGCTGACGTGCGACCGCCTCGGTGTGACCCCTCCCGAGGTCGTCTTCCTCGACGATCTGGGCGTCAACCTCAAGCCTGCGCGCGAGCTCGGCATGACGACGATCAAGGTCGTCGAGCCCGCCGACGCGCTCCGCGAGCTCGCCGGCCACCTCGGCTTCGCGGTGTAGCTAGAGCACCTCGCGCTCGTAGCGCACGACATCGCGGATCTGCTCGGCCGAGAGCTTGCCGTTCCACGCCGGCATGAGGCCGCGGCCGTTCTCGACCAGCGTGATCTGGTCCTGGATGTTCGGGAACGCGCGCACGACCGCGCCGCCGGCGAGCTGCGGACCGACGCCGCCTTGCCCCTGCGTGCCGTGGCACTCCGCGCAGTAGTTCTTGTAGATGAGCCGACCGCGCACGAGCTGCGCGTCCTTCGCCTGCGCGCCTCTCGGCGCGGGCGGACCGGTCGTGGTCGACGACGACGACGAGCCGCCGCCGCAGCCCGCGACCCCGAGCATCCCGGCGACCGTCAACGCTCCGAACGCGACGACGTGCCGCGCGACGCGACGCGCGCTCACCCCGTCCAGCACGCCAGCACTTCGGCGGCCAGGCTCTCGGCGGTGTTCGTCCGGTCGACGCCTGCAGGTGCCTTCGTCGGGTCGACGACGAGCACGAGGTTGTCCTTCACCATGACCGTCGTCCCGTTCGACGCGGCGAACGCCGGCGAGCCGAACGAGAGGGTCGTCACCTTCCCCGCGTCGTTGCGCAACGCGTCGAAGTAGGCGTTCGCGTCGGCATTCGTCTTCGCCGTGTGCACACGCAACGTGAGCGATCCGTTCGCGAAGTTGTACGTGCAGATGCTGTCGGTCGCGGAGCGGTTCGACGCGGTCGTGTACGGCTCGCGGACGATGTCGGTGACGGCCTGCTTGATCATCGTGTCGCAGATCTCGGTCGTCGGGTCCTCCTCGGCCTGGGCCTTGAGCGGCTTGGTCGCGTCGGCCGCGGACTGCGACGAGGTCGACGAGCCCGACTTCGAGCTGGTCCCGCTGCCGCTCCCGCACCCGGCGAGCGACACGACGAGCACGGTCGACAGCACGACGAGCAACGACAACGACAGACGGCGCACGGCACGACTCCGACGACTCTCGGGGACAGGGCTCACGATAGCGACGTGGCCGGGCGTTCCCGGCGCGTCACGACGCGCGGTGTACGTCGCCGGCGTCGTGGGCGGATGGGAGGCGTCCGTACACTTGTCGCGACATCCGGAGACCTGTCGACAGGAGCCACGACATGACCGCGAGCGCGCCGAGTGGCAAGGCCCGGTCCGTCGCCGACGTGATGAGCTCGCCGGCCGTCACCGCGCGGCCCGACGAGAGCCTCGCGGAGGCCTCGATGCGCATGCGCGACGCGCGCGTCGGCTCGGTGGTCGTCGTCGAGGGCGACAAGCCGATCGGGATCCTGACCGAGCGCGACGTCCTGCGCGCCGCGGGATCGGGGACGGACCCCGGGAGCGCACGCGTCGACGAGTGGATGACGCGAGGACCCGACACGATCGAACCGGAGCGCGCCGCCGCCGACGCGTTCGCGTCGCTCTCCGAGCACGGCTACCGCCACTTCCCCGTTGTCGAGGAGGGTGAGCTGCGGGGCGTCGTGTCGCTGCGCGACCTGATGCGTCTCGCGCAGATCCAGCCCGCGGAGGCGATGGCCCACGAGGTGCCCAAGGGGCTGGAGGGCGTGGTCGTCGCCGAGACCGACATCGGCGACGTCCGCGGCCTCGAGGGCTTCTACCACTACCGGCAGTACTCGGCCGTCGACCTCGCGCGGAAGCGGACGCTCGAGGACGTCTGGTACCTGCTCTTCGAGGGCGAGCTCCCGACCCTCGCGCAGCGCGACGCGTTCCTCGCCGAGGTCCGGCCGCTGCGCGTCGTTCCCGAGGGCGTGAAGCGGGTGCTCCCCGACATCGCGCGGGCAGCGTCCGGTGCACCCCCGCTCGACCTGCTCCGGACAACCGTCTCGCTGATGGCCGCGTCGCTCGGGTTCCGCCCGTGGGGCGACATCGACCGCGCCACCCTGCGCCAGGAGGCGCTCCAGGTGTGCGCGGTCGTCCCGACGTTGCTGATGGCGCTGTACCGGCTCGGCCGCGGCGAGGCGCCGATCGACCCGCACCCCGACCTGCCGTACGCAGCGAACTACCTCTACATGCTGACCGGTGACGTCCCGCCGCCCGAGCACGCCCGCGCGATCGAGCAGTACCTCATCTCGACGATCGACCACGGGTTCAACGCGTCGACGTTCACGGCCCGTGTCATCGCGAGCACGCAGGCGGATCTCGGCGCCGCGATCGTCGGCGCGATCGGCGCGCTGTCCGGTCCCCTGCACGGCGGCGCGCCGAGCCGGGCCCTCGACATGCTCGACGCGATCGGCACCGCCGACCGCGCGGAGCCGTGGCTGCGCGACGCCGTCGAGCGGGGCGATCGCCTCATGGGCTTCGGCCACCGCGTCTACAAGACCGACGACCCGCGCTCGCTGCTGCTCCGTGAGGTCGCCGAGCGACTCGGCGGACCGCGCGTCGCGCTCGCGGAGCAGATCGAACGGACCGCCGTCGACGTGCTCGCCGAGCTGAAGCCCGGTCGGCGCCTGTACACGAACGTCGAGTTCTACGCCGGCGTCGTCATGGACACGGTCGGCGTGCCGCGCGACATGTTCACGCCGACGTTCGCGTCCAGCCGTGTCATCGGGTGGTGCACCCACGTGCTCGAGCAGGCCGCCGACAACCGGCTGATCCGCCCGAGCGCGCAGTACGTCGGCCCCCCGCCGCCCCAGCCCGTCCCCGACCCCGCCTGACACGCGGCGCGGCCGCTCCCACCCCGCGGCGCGCGAAAGGGGTGGAGATACCGATGGCGGCGGGCCGGGCGCGTCCGCACAATCCAGCATGCCGGAAAGGGCTTTCCGGCATGGCAGGGCTGGGGTGAGGGCAGTCGGACGGCAGGGAGCGCGCACGGGTCGCACGCGACAACGCAGGCGCGCGCCCGCGCCCGTCCAAAACGGTCGAACCCCTCGAACCGCTTTTGTGTTCTGAATGTGGCGAAAGCCGCAGAACGCTCAATACACTGCGGCGCTCCGGTGGGACGCCGTCCCGACCGGCGGGCTGGAGCTGGACAAGAGGGGATTGCGGTGCGCCCCCGTGCACCGCGGAAAGGGACGCTCATGTCGTTCCGTCGACTGATGGGATGCCTCGCGAGCGTGGCGCTCGCGGTCACGACGCTCGGGATGGCGACCTCGCCCCCGGCGTCGGCGCTGACCACGGCACTGCCGCTCACGCGCTACCCGTACCTGACCAACCTCGTGAACGTGAACGGGGTCCCGAAGGTGACGGTGAACTGGGCCACCGACCGGTCCCAGGGCGCCGGTTCCGTCGGCACGGTCCTCTGGGGGCCCGTGACCGGCGGCGGCTGCAACCCGACGAACCGGGTCACCGGTTCGAAGACCAACCTCGCGATCGGCCCGACCGGTGCGCAGGTGCTCGAGTACCAGTGGAAGGCGAACCTCACGCTGCCGTCCGCGGGCACGTACTGCTACCGGGTGCTCCTCCGCGGCAGCAAGACGACGGACGTCGACCTGCTCGGCAGCGACGCCTCGCCGCAGTTCACGACCCAGGTGCCGAAGGGCTCGACGCAGCCGTTCTCGTTCGCGGTGATCGGTGACTGGGGCCAGGTCGACCAGAACGGTCAGAACCCGAGCGAGGCCGCCGTCATGAGCCAGATCGCGCAGAGCGGCGTCCGCTTCGCGATCTCGACCGGCGACAACGTCTACAACAACGGCAGCCAGGAGGACTACGGCGACCTCCACCAGACGTTCATCCCCGCGAACCCGGGGAACCCGTCCGCGGTCCCGCCGATCCCGCCGACGCCCCAGACGGGGATGAGCGCGGCCTTCGGCCCGAGCTTCTGGACGGTGCCGGGCAGCTCGATCCCGATGTTCGCGGGCATCGGCAACCACGGCCTGTACCGCAACGACACCATCCACCCGCAGCTGCAGAACTGGCCGCAGGACGACGCGGTCGCGAGCTCGGGTGGCCGCTACCAGATCGACGCGTACCCGTCGACCAAGTACGGCACGACGGCGGTCAACCTGCCGAGCCTCTGGTACGCGTTCGACGCCGGCAACGCGCGGTTCTACGTGCTCGAGACGGCGTGGCCCGACAACAACGTCGGCACGGCGCCCACTCCGGGCGGCTACGCGAACGACTACGAGACGCACTGGAAGGTCGGCTCGCCGGAGTACGAGTGGCTGAAGGCCGACCTCGCGGCGCACCCGGGCGGCTTGAAGTTCGCGATCTTCCACAAGCCGCTCGTCAGTGACGTCAACACGGTCAACGAGGGTCCGGACACGTGGCTGCGCAGCGACGGTCCGGCGGGCAACCAGAGTCTCGAGGCGCTGCTCGCCCAGAACGGCGTGGCGATGGCGTTCAACGGGCACGCGCACGTGTACGAGCGCAACGCCGCGCTCGACCCGAACCAGATCGTCACCTACATCACCGGTGGCGGTGGCGGCACGCTCGAGCCCGTCAAGCAGAGCGGCTGTGATCCGCGCGACGTGTACGCGATCGGATGGTCGCCGACGTCCAACGTCGGATCGGCGTGCGGCACCGCGCAACCCGCGCCGCCGGCGAGCGCGGCGAACGTGTACCACTTCCTCAAGGTGACGGTGAACAGCCCGAGCCCGGGTGACGTGACGGTCGCGCCGACGGACTCGACCGGTCAGACCTTCGACGTGCAGACGTACCAGCACGTCGGCCCGAAGACCGCAGCAACGAGCGCGGGCTACGTCGCCGACGGCTGGGGTGGGTTGCACGACTTCGCCACGGGTGGCGCGACGCCGCTCGGCGCGGCGAAGGGCGCTGCGTACTGGAACGGCTGGGACATCGCCCGGGGCGTCGCGCTCGTGCACGACAAGAACGGGAACCCGACGGGCGGCTACACGCTCGACGCGTGGGGCGGGCTGCACCCGTTCGCCATCGGGAGCAACTCGGCACCGCCGGCGGTCACCAACGGTCCGTACTGGAAGGGCTGGGACATCGCCCGCGGCGTCGCGATCGACCCGTCGGGCAAGTACGGCTACATCGTCGACGGCTGGGGCGGTCTGCACGGCTTCACGATCGGGAGCAACGGCACCGCGCCGACGCCGACAGGTGGCCCGTACTGGAACGGCGTCGACATCGCCCGCGGCGTCACGTTCGTGCCGGGCGGCGGTGGCTACATCGTCGACGGGTACGGCGGCGTGCACACGTTCGCCACGAGCGGCGTCACGCCTCCGCCCGCGGTGACCAGCGCGTACTGGAGCGGCTGGGACATCGCCCGGGGGATCAACGTGACGCCGGACGGCAATGCCGGCTACGTCGTCGACGGCTGGGGTGGTGCCCACCCGTTCACGATCAGCCAGGCGTACGTCGCGCCGACGGTCACGACGTTCTCGTACTGGCCGGGCTGGACGATCGTGCGAGGCACGAGCTTCTGACGGCAGGGTCACGGGGCTACGTCCGGCGAGTGTGCCGCGCCTTCGGGCGCGGCACATTCGCGTTCGGGCCAATTCCGCGTTTCGCGCCCACCGGCTCTCTAGCCTTCGGGTGCGGCCCGGGTCCTCGCCTCAGCGGAGCCTCACCCTGCCCCTCCGGCTGTGGCGGCCCGGGCCGCCTCGCGCGCGAGCGCGTGACGGCAGGGCGAACGGGGCGACCGGGTCGGCACTCGCGCGGTCCGGGTGGTGCACGCTTGCACCGCCCGGCCGCCCGAGGTTCTGTTCGACCGGGCCCACCCCAACCTGAGGCATCGGCGGACCGAATCCGGGCGATGACCAGGGCCGACGCGCCCGCCTTCAGGCCTCGGACCCGGCGATGACCCACGCCGCGTTGACCAGACCGACGTGGCTGAAGGCCTGCGGGAAGTTGCCGAGGAGCTCACCCGTCCCCGCGTCGACCTCCTCCGCGAGCAGGCCGACGTCGTTGACGAACGCGATCGCGCGCTCGAACACGTCCCGGGCGCGGTCGCGCCGGCCCGCCATCGCGAGGGCCTGGGCGAGCCAGAACGTGCACAGCAGGAACGTCCCCTCGTCGCCCGCGAGGCCGTCGTCGGCGCGGTACCGGTACACGAGGCCGCGGGCGTCGGTCAGGCGCTCGGCCGTCGCGTCGATCGTCGCGAGCATGCGGGGATCGTCGGCGGGCAGGAACCCGACGAACGCGAGCGCGAGGTTCGACGCGTCGAGCGCGCTCGATCCGAACGACTGCGCGAACGCGCCCGCCTCCTCGCTCCAGCCGTTGGTCAGGATGGCGTCGCGGATCTCGTCCTGGGTCGCGCGCCAGCGGGCCACGCGATCGCGTGCGTCGAGGCGGTCCGCGAGCGCGGCCGCCCGGTCGAGCGCGACCCAGCACATCAGCTTCGAGTAGACGAAGTGGCGCGGCTCGCCCCGGATCTCCCAGATCCCGTGGTCGGGATCCTTCCAGCGCACGGCCGCGCTGTCCGCGAGCTCCACGAGGAACTGCCGCGTCGCGGGGTCGAGCTCGCCGAGCCTGTCGGCCATGCGCTGGAAGGCGACGAGCAGCTCGCCGTACACGTCGACCTGCCGCTGACGCCACGCGTCGTTCCCGATCCGGACCGGCGCGCTGTTGCGCCAGCCGGGCAGGTGTGGCAACACGCGCTCGGTGAGGTCACGCTCGCCGCCGAGGCCGAACATGATCTGGAGATCGTCGCCGCGTCGCACGGACGACGCCGCGGACGTCGCCATGTACTCGAAGAACTCGCCCGCCTCGTCGGGGCATGCGGCGACCCAGAGCGCCTCGATGGTGAAGCTCGCGTCGCGGACCCAGGAGAACCGGTAGTCCCAGTTGCGGGCACCACCGGCGACCTCGGGGAGCGAGGTGGTCGCCGCGGCGCAGATGGCGCCCGTCGGCTGGAACGAGAGCGCCTGCAGGACGCGACCACTGTGGTGCACGAGGTCGCGCCACGGACCCTCGTACGCCTGGTGGAGTTCCGACCACGACTGCCACGCGGCGATCGTGTCGTCCAGGCGCGCGTGGATCTCCTCCTGCGACCACACCCGCGCCTTGTGCCGCTCGGCCCGGACGCAGTGGTGCAGCGCGAACGCGAGACGATCGGGTGCGCGCATCGTGACGCGCGTCCGCGCCGTGGCGCCGTCCAGCTGCAACCCGACCGCGGACGACAGCGTGAGGATGTCGGCGCCGCCGCGGGCGCGGATCCCGCCGTCGACGTCGTCGAGGAGGGGTTGGACGAGCGCGTACTCGGGACGCGGCGCGTACTCGACGTCGACCTCGACGGTGCCGTCGGTGCAGACGAGCACCCGGGCGAGGAGGTGCGGGGCACCGACGCCGAGGTCGTGGCCGCGGTTGTGGTCGCCCGTGATCAGCGCGTCGGAGAGGACGACGGTGCCGGCAGGCGTGCGGAACGTCGTCTCGAGCACCATCGTCCGGTCCACGTACCGGCGCTCGACGTCGTGCGCGTCCGGCACGCCGATCGACCAGTGACCCGCACCCTCGCCGAGCAGACGCCCGAAGACGGACGGGCTGTCGAACCGCGGCGTGCACAGCCAGTCGACCGATCCGTCACGACTGACGAGCGCGGCACAGTGCCGATCGGAGAGCAACGCGTAGTCGGCGATCGGCGTGTCGCACACGGCCGGCGAACGCGCGCTCGCCGATCAGTCGTCGTGGTGCGTGTAGTCGATCGGCGGCGCGTCCTTCACGCCGACCGCGAAGCAGAAGCACCGGATCACGTCGGTGTCACCCGTCGGGGCGAGGCTGTGGACGGTGTCCGGCGGGATGTAGACGAGGTCGCCGGGCGCGACGTCGCGGTGCTCGTCGCCGATGGTCATCGCGCCGGTTCCCGTCATCACGTAATAGAACTCGTGCGTCGGGTGCGAGTGCGGGAACACGGCGCTGCCACGCGGCACCTCGAACTCGTTCGCGAGCTCGAGATACCCGCCGTCGGTGATGTCCTTCATCTCGCGCGGGTTCACCAGCCACCACACCGGGACGGTGCCGTTGTGCTCGACGACGGGCGCCACGTCTGCGGCCGAACGAACGTCCATTGCTGCTCCTCCCGCGCGGTCACCAGAGCCTACGACGAGTCGCGCCGGAGCGTCGCCCGGCCGTTCGTCGCGTCGACCGCGGCGACGACGCGTGCCGGCGCCGAGCCGTCGCCGTCGAGGTAGGCGTGCCAGAACTCGGTCGTCGTGTCGCGCACGAGCGGCGCGTCGGGCCCGAGCGGGATCTCGAACGGTGGCGAGTGGCGGGCGCCGTGCAGCGTGATGAACCACTTCGGCGGCGCGAGGCTCGGATACGCGCGCACGCTGTTGTGGTAGCCGCCGTCCGCGTCGCCCTGGACGAGCATGACAGGAACGTGGTTGGCGACGTACTCGCCGCCGGGCAGCGCGCGGTACACGCCCGCCATGACGACGGCGGCGTCGACGCGCCCGTCCCGACAGCACGTGTTCGCCACGAGGCCGTAGACGGTCTGCCCGCCGAGCGACATCCCCGCGACGCCGATGTGCTCGCCGTCGATCCGCTCGTGCACCGACGCGAGGACCGCGGCATCGGGTCCACCGTCGAGCAGCACGTCGACGACGAAGCTGACGTCGTCCGCCTGCCGCACGTTGCTCGCGGGCACCGACCGCCCGGTGGAGTCCTTCACCGTCGTCGGGAACGTCGGTGCGACCACGACGTGACCGGACGCGCTCCACGCGTCGAGCAGCGGTCCGAGCGACGTGGGATCACCGTCGAGCCCGTGGACGACCACGATCAGCGGCACGGGTCGCGTGACCGCGGCGGGATAGCGGATCTGGACCGGCAGGACGCGGCACGCGCTGCGCGGCCGCTTGCCGTTCGCCGGCGTCTCGCGTGTCCGGTCGACGAACGTCGCGTCGACGCGCCGGACGGCAGGGTCGGGATCGGACGCCGGGGTGGGCGGGTGCAGCAAGGCGCCCGAGCCGGGACACGGGCGCGCCGGCTCGGCGTGCGACGCGCCGCACGCGCCCGCTCCGACGAGCGCGACGACCACCAGCGCGCCGACCGTCCGGTGCACGTCCTACAGCATGGCGAGCGCGAGGCCGGCCGCGGCGGCCGCGACCGCGACGACGAGGTTGCCTGCGACGTTGAGCAGCGCCTCGGTCCTCGCATCTTCCTCGAGGAGCCGCACCGACTCGAACGTGAAGGTCGAGAACGTCGTGTACGCGCCGCAGAACCCGGTCCCGAGGACGATCCTCGGCGTCGACGGAAAGCCGTGGTACAGCGCGGCGCCCGTCAGCAGGCCGAGCGCGAACGCTCCGCTCACGTTGATCACGAACGTGCCCCACGGGAACGCGCCGGCCGTGCGATCTTGCACGAAGCCGTCGAGCAGGTAGCGCGCGAGCGCGCCCGCGGCACCCGCGACGACGAGCCCGGCCGCGACTGCGACGTTCATCCGCGCGTGTCCTCGCCGTCGCGTCCGACGTACTTCACGACCTCGACGTCGTCCAGGATGACGAGGCCCTCGGTGACGATCTCGTCGAGTTGGGGAAGGAACGAGTCGATCCGCTCGCGCGTGTCGACGATGACGACGGCGATCGGGAGATCCTCCGACAGCGAGAGGATGCGCGTCGTGTGGATGTGGTTCGACGCGCCGTAGCCCTCGATGCCGCGGAACACGGACGCGCCGGCCAGACCCGCGCGGTGCGCGCGCTGCACGATCTCGGTGGCGAGCGGCGTCCGGCCGACGTGGTCGCTCTCACCGATGAACACCGTCAGGCGCTTCTGCGGCCCTTCGAGCCTCATGGGATCCTCCCCGGTGAACGGGCATGTCCGAACGGCAGCAGCCGCCCCGCGACCATTCCGAGCCAGACGACGACGAGGCCCGCGGCGAGGCTGCCGAACGCGTACGCAGCCGCGATGCCACCGTGGCCGTCCTTGGCGAGGACGTCGATCTCGACGGAGAACGTGGAGAACGTCGTGTACGCGCCGAGGAACCCGACCGCGACGAATGCACGCACGTAGCGCGTCGGCGGGAAGCGCTCGACGATCAGCACGAGGACGAGCCCCAGCACGAAGCTCCCGGAGATGTTCGTCCAGAAGGTCGCCCAGGGGAACGTGCCCTTCGCGACGTGGATGACCTGGGCGACGCCGTAGCGCGCCGGTGCGCCGAGTGCGCCGCCGAGCGCGACGGCCGCGAGCACGTCCGCACGCGCGCGGCGCTCGCGATGCCGTCGCGAGGTCGGTCGATCGGCCGCCGAGATCTCCGTCCGGTCGTCGTTGCTCACTGCACCTCCTCGCCGTGATCGCGATCGAGACACAGGAGCCATTGGCCTGACGGCGGTTCCGGGGAGCTCCACCCCCGCGGCGACACCCTAGCGGAGGCCGGGCCTGGGCCACGGCGATGGCAGGATCACGCCGTGCCCTACCCGCCGGAGGACCACCTGCTGCGCGATCTGCAGATCACGAGCTGGCGCGAACCAGACGATCGCGCGTGCGCGCAGCTCGACGTCGTCGACGCGGTGCGTGACGCGACGGGCGCGGTGTCGCTGGGCGCGCTCGTCACGCTGGCGGACGTCGCGTGCGCGCGGGTGACGCTCGCGGCGGTCGCGCCCGACTGGACCGCGACGATCGATCTCACGGTGACGAGCGCGGCACGCCTGTCCGACGGCGTCGTGCGCGCGGACGCGCACGTGACGCGGGTCGGGTCGAACATCGTCGGGGTCGACGTCGATCTGGGCGCCGCGGGTGCCGCGACCGCGTCTTTCGCGCGAATGCCGCGCGAGGCGTCGCTCGTCGCCGCGAACGCCCTCCCCGAGGTCGGCGCGAGGTCGCGGCTCGAACGGACGGGACCGCCGCTCACGGTCCCGGTGGCGCAGCGGATGGGTCTGCGGCTCGAACGCGGAACTGCGGAGCTCGAACGGAGCGACTACGTCGGGAACAGCTTCGGGACCATCAACGGCGGCGTGCTCGGGTTCGTCGTCGCCGGTGCCGCCGAGTCCGCGACCGCGCGCACGGCGACCGACGTGACGCTGCGGTACCTGGATCAGACGAAGGTCGGTCCGGCCCGTGCGACGACGACGATCCTTCGCGAGCGCGCCGACCACGCCGTCGTCGACGTGACCGTGCGTGACGCGGGCGCGAGCGGGCTGCTGCTCGCCCGCGCCGTCGTCACCGTCACGTGACGAGTGCCCGCCGCTCACCGGCCGGTCCATCGCGGCTCGCGACGCTCGAAGAACGCGGCGATCCCTTCGCGCACGTCATCCGTCGCGAGCAGTCGAGCGTGCGCGGCGTGGCTCCTCGCCCAGCTCTCCGACTCGTCGCCCGCGACCTCGGCGTTGGCGAGCGCCAGCGCCTCGCGCACCGCGCGCGGCGCGTTCTCGCAGATGCGCGCCGCGAGCCGGAGCGCGCCGTCGAGCGCACCACCCGGCTCGGTCAGCACGTTCACGAAGCCCAGCCGCTCCGCTCGCTCCGCACCCAGCCGGTCCCCCGTGAGCAGCATCTCCCGCGCCACGTTGACCGGGAGCGCGCGCGTGATGCGGAACGCGCCGCCGAAGTCGGGCATCAGCCCGCGTGCGACCTCGGGCAGCCCGAACGCGGCGTCGCGCGCTGCGACGACGAGGTCGCAGCACAGGACCAGCTCGACGCCGCCGCCGAGCGCGACGCCTTCGACCGCCGCGATGAGCGGCTTCGTACGCCGTCGCTCGATGAGCCCGACGAGCCCGCCCCGCTCGGTCGGCTCCCCGGGGCCGACGGCGAGGTCGGCACCCGCCGAGAAGACGCGTGTCCCACCGGTGAGGATCCCGCACCACAGCTCGTCGTCGTCCTCGAGCTCGTTCATCGCCGCGTCGATCCCCGCGGTGATGCTCGCGTCCATCGCGTTGCGCTTGTGCTCGCGCGCCATGCGGACGACGAGCGTCCGCCCCTCCCTGCTCGTCTCGACGGTCATCCGGTCCAGTATCCAACGTTCGTGACCGCCTCGTCGCGAGCGGAACGCTTGACCCTCCCCCTGCGGAAGCCGCGATCCTCGCGCCATGAGCGCGCTGTTGAGCATCGGCGAGTTCTCGCGCGTCACCCACCTGAGCGTGAAAGCGTTGCGCCACTACCACGACGTCGGTCTCCTCGAGCCGGTCGAGATCGACCGCGCGAGCGGGTACCGCTTCTACGCGACGTCGCAGGTACCGGCCGCGCACGTGATCCGCCGGTTGCGCGACCTCGACATGCCGCTCGACGAGGTCCGAGCGGTGCTGACGGCCTCCGACGTCGCCTCCCGCGATCGGGTGATCGCCGCGCATCTCCAGCGGATGGAGCAGCAGCTGGCGCACACGCAGGCGACCGTCGCGTCGCTCCGCGGGCTGCTCGCGGGCACGGGCGCCGCGATCCCCGTCGAGTATCGGACCGTCGACCGGGTGCGGGCCTTCGCGATCGGCGAGCGCGTCGCGTGGGACGACACCGAAGCGTGGTTGGACGGCGCCTTCGACGAGCTCCGCCGCGCGCTCGACAGCGCCGGCGCGGCTCGAGCCGGGCCCGATGCCGCGCTCTACTCGACCGGCTACTTCGAGGCCCACGTCGGCGAAGTCGTCGCGTACGTCGCGACCCGCGACACGCGGCAGCCGACGTCCGGCCGCGTCCAGGTCGTGGAGATCCCGGCCGCGCTCCTCGCCGTCACGGTCCACACCGGTCCGTTCGACGACCTCGACGAGACGTACGGCGCGCTCGGCACCTTCGTGACCGAGCGGGCGATCGGCGCGGACGGTCCTGTGCGCGAGCACTACCTCGCCGACGACGGCACGGAGGTGTGCTGGCCGATCTCGCACGTGCCGTCTTGACTCTCCCCTCGCGGGAGGCCGCATCCTCGTCGCAGCATCGGCGACGGCGAACGGAGGAACGACATGGCCTCGATCCGCAAGGAGATCACGCTCGACGCCCGTCCCGACGACGTGTGGGACGCGTTGCGTGACTTCGGCGCGCTGCACGAACGCCTCGTCCCGGGATTCGTGGTCGACGCCCGTGTCGACGGCGACACCCGCGTCATCACGTTCTTCAACGGTGCGGTCGCGCGCGAGCGACTCGTCGGGATCGACGACAGCGCGCGCCGCCTGGCGTACGCGGTCGTCGAGAGTGGCCTCGGCTTCACGCACCACAGCGCGGCTGCGCAGGTGCTGTCCGACGGCGACGGCAGCCGCTTCGTGTGGATCTCCGACCTGCTCCCCGACGAGCGCGCGCCTCAGGTCGACGCGCTGATGGAACGTGGCATCGCCGCGGTGCGCGACGCGTTGGACGGTGCACGAACGTGAACAGGCGCTGCGAGATCGTTAGCGTCGGTGGACGTGAGCGGGTTCAACGGCTGGCCGCCCGAGGCGCTCGAGTTCTACGTGGGGCTCGAGGCCGACAACTCGAAGTCGTACTGGCACGCGCATCGCGACACGTACGAGCGCGCCGTGAGGGAGCCGTTCCTGCGTCTCGGCGACGAGGTGGCGAAGGAGTTCGGTCCGCTCCACGTCTTCCGCCCGTACCGCGACGTCCGCTTCTCGCGCGACAAGAGCCCGTACAAGACCGCGGCCGCAGCAGTCACGGAAGGTCCCGGCGGTTGCGGGTTCTACGTGCAGCTGTCCGCCGAGGGGCTGCTCGTCGCGTCGGGCTACTACGTCCTCGCGGCCGACCAGCTCGAACGATGGCGCGCGGCCGTCGCCGACCCGAAGCGCGGTCCGCGCATCGCGAGCGAGGTCGACCGGCTGCGGGCGTCCGGCTACGACATCGCCGCGCACGAGTCGCTCAAGTCCGCGCCGCGCGGGTATCCCAAGGACCATCCGCGCATCGAGCTGCTGCGCAACAAGGGCCTCACGGTCGGCCGGTCCTTCACGCCGGCGCGCTGGCTCCACACGCGCGCCGCGTACGACCGCATCGTCCGCGTCTGGCGCGACGCCGCACCCGTCAACCGATGGCTCGACCGTCACGTCGGCCCCAGCACGATCGCCCCGCGGGAACCGACGTAGCACTGCGTCCTACGCTGTCGACCTCACGCACACGCTGGGAGGGCACGCGATGCTGACGAAGGGCTTCAACCACGTCGCGACCCTGACGCGTGACACTGACCGGCTCGTCGCGTTCTACGAGGACGTGTTCGACGCCCAGGTCGACGGCCAGATGCAGGAGTCGCCCGGGGTCCGGCTCACGTTCGTGCGCGTCGGGCCCGAGGCCGAGCTCAACGTGTTCGAGATCGAGGGCAACACCGAAGCGGACCGTCAGACACCGATGTTCGGACGCGGTCGCATCGACCATCTCGCGTTGCAGGCCGCGTCGCTCGAGGCGTTCGAGACGATCCGCGACCGCCTCATGGAGCGCGGCGCCGCGGACAGCTTCGTCACCGACTTCGGCCCGATCCTCAGCGTCTTCTTCCGCGACCCGGACGGGCTGGAAGGCGAGGTCTGCGTCGCCAACCCGGACGCGCGGCCGGGCGTCTCGAACCCGCCCGGCACACCGGCGGCGCGTTACGTGTCCTGACCGCGCGGACGCGTCGCGGGTGCTCGTCGCCCGGATTGGTGTCAGCATGTGACGCGCGTCCGACGCGAGCAACCGCGCGGTACCGGGGGGTGGGCCATGAGGTGTCGAACGGTGGTCTGGTGTGCCGTGGTCGCGACGACCGCGATGCTCGCCGCCGCGTGCAGCAACTCCAGCTCCGGCAAGGCGAAGCAGGCGTCGACGACCACGACGACGGCGGGCACCACCGCGGCGGCCGGGAAGTACCCGGCAGTGAACCAACCGGGCGTGACATCGACCGAGATCCGGGTCAGCGGCGTCGCGTCGACGACGAACCCGACCGCGGTGTTGTACGGCACGGCGTTCGACGGCGTGCAGGCGTACTTCGACATGGTCAACAGCGAAGGCGGGATCTACGGACGCCGCCTGGTGCTCGCGAACCGCCACGACGACCAGACCGTCGACGACCGACGCGAGGTCGAGGCGATCCTCGACCAGGATCACCCGTTCGCGGTCCTGCCCGTCTCCGTGGTCCTGTTCACGGGCTCCGACCTGCTCGCCAAGGCCGGGATCCCGACGTTCGGCTGGAACATCCAGGACGACTGGACCGGCCCGCAGAACTTCTTCGCGCAGACCGGCGCGTTGTGCAACGGCAGCGCCTGTCCGAACCCGACGCTGCCGTGGGTCGCGCACAAGCTCGGCAAGAAGCGCATCGCGGTCCTCGCGTACACGGTGGCGCAGTCGGCGAACTGTCTCGACATGATCGAGGCGAGCTTCGCGAAGTACCCGAGCGCCAAGATCGTGTTCGCGGACAAGTCGCTCGCGTTCGGCGTGACGGACCTCAGCTCCGACGTCAAGAAGATGGGCGACGCGAAGGTCGACCTCGTGACCACCTGCATGGACGCGAACGGTGTGCTCACGCTCGCTCGCGAGATGCGCCAGCAGGGTGTGAACGCGCTGCAGTACTTCCCGGACGCGTACGACCACGAGTTCATGGCGAAGAACGGCGGGTTCTTCGAAGGGTCGATCGTCGGCGTGCAGGAGGCACCGCTCGAGACGAAGCCGTCGTTCCCGGCTCTCGACGACTTCCAGAAGTGGATGGACAAGGCCGGGTACCGCAAGACGGAGAACGCGGAGGTCGGCTGGGTGAACGCGGCGCAGTTCGTCGCCGGGCTCCGGGCCGCGGGACCGAACTTCACCCAGCAGAAGGTCGTCGACGCGATCAACCATGCGCCTCCGTTCGACGCGGGCGGATTGATCGCGCCGCTCACCTGGCCGCGTGCGCACACCGACAAGTACGGAGGCCTCCGCTGCACCGCGTTCGTGAAGGTGCACGACTCCAAGTTCGTCCCGGTGTTCTCACCGGCCGGGAAGCCCTTCACCTGCCTCGCGCCGAACCTCACCGACGTCACGACCGCGCAGCCGACCTACCTCAGGTAGCGCGGAGCCGACCCCCGACGAGCTCGCGAGTCACCCGTCGGTGTCGGGGACCGCAGCCGCAGCCGCGCGCGCCGGTCCCGGTGTGCCGGTCAGGGTGGTCGCCGGGTGGACGGGCAGGATCACGGGCTTCCGGGGCGCCTGGTCGAAGTCGAAGTCCTGCACGAGGTTGCCCAGGATCTTCTCGTTCTCGCGGACGACCGGGCGCGGGTCGGGCCGGCCGTCCGACGCCGGGTCGATCCGCCGACCGTTCAGGAAGTCGTCCTCGATGAACTTGTCGTACGCGTCGAAGCTCAACGTCTGGTGGTCGACGTAGCCGGTCTTCGCGTAGGGGCTGATGACGATCCCCGGGACGCGCAGCCCGTAGCCGAGCTGATCGACGGTCGGTGGGACGACGTGATCGTAGAAGCCGCCCCAGTCGTCCCATGCGAGGAAGATCGCGGTCGAGCTCCAGTCGGGGCTGCTCATCACCGCGTTGACGAGGCTCGTGACGTAGCTCTGTCCGTAGCTGACGGGGCTGGGCGGATGTTCGCTCACCACGTTCGACGGCACGACCCACGACACCGCGGGCAGGGTCCCCTGCTTGGCTGCCGCGTAGAACTTCGTCGCGTCCTGAATGTTGCCCAGCTGTCCGTCGCTCTTGACCGTGTCGAACCACGGCAGGGGGTTCCAGATCCCCGGGGTGCTCGCGCTCTGCGCGACCGGCGCGCAGGTCATGGCCGCGTCGTTCTCGCAGTCGGGCTCGGTCCCGCTGACGATGTAGTAGCCCCAGCTGACGTGGTCCTTGTAGAGCAGGTACGTGAGGTCCGTCCACGCGTAGATCGGCTGGTGTCCGGGGTTGCTCTTGTTCTTCTTCAGCCGCTTCGGACCGACCTCACCGCCGTAGACCGGAGGCGCCGCTTGCGGCTTCGCCGGCGGGTTGCTCGCGGTGCCGTTCACGCAGCTCGACGGGTTGTCCTCCTTGGTGCAGTACGCGGCCCATTCCGACACCAGGAACAGGTGTGCAGGGAGGCTCCACGAGGCATTCGGCTCGAACATGTGGTCCTGGAGCACGAAGTCCTTCGCGTACGTCCAGTAGTTCGGGATGTCGGACTGGGTGTGGTATCCCATGACGTCGGGCGTCGTGGAGTTCGTGCACGCGGGGTCGGTCGGATCCGCGCAGGCCTTCCTGCCCGCCTCGGCCTGGCCGACGAAGCCGTCCATCTTCCCGCCGTTCACGTCAGTCGACGCGTTCGCGTAGTTGTGCGGCCCACCCCCGTTCACGTCCGCGTGATCGACGTATGGCGCGGCACAGGTGCCCTTCGCGGGATCGGGGACGCACACCGTCGGCTTCCCGTCCTTCGTCGGGATGCCGTCGGCACCCGGGAAGGTGCCGAAGTACGTGTCGAACGAGCGGTTCTCCTGCATGATCACGACGACGTGTTCGATCTTGTGGATCCCGGTCGGGACGACGTAGCTGCCCGTCGGGCCACCCGAGACCGTCCCCGAGCTCTTGCGCGCCGGCGGCGATCCCTTCCCCTTGGACGAGCCACTGCACGAGCCGGCGACGAGCGCGACCGCGAGGACGACGGCGACCGTCTTCGCTCTCGTGACGGCGTGCGACTGCAGGCGCATCAGGTTCCCTTCGCTCACCGCGCGCGCTCGCTCTGCAGCCGGCGCCACACCGCATGCGCGCATGGACGGAGTATCCGCGCCGTCGGGTAAGGTGTCAACCTTGGTTAACACTCGGCTGGTGCCGACATCATGAAGGCTTCACAATCCAGAGCGCGATCGGTCGCGCCTACGGCGGATCGGGTGAACCTCGGACGGGCGTTGCAGCGCGCCTGGGTCGGCTACCAGCAGCAGCTCGATGCCGCGCTCGCAGCCGCGGGGTTCACCGATCGCCAGTTCCCCGACGGCCGCGTGCTGCGCATGTGCCGCGACAACCCGACGACGATCTCGCAGATCGGGCGGGAGCTCGGGATCACGCGGCAGGGTGCACACAAGATCGTCGTGAGCCTGCGCGCACGCCGGTACGTCAAGGTCCGGACCTCGCCCACCAACCGCAGCGAGAAGATCGTCGAGCTGACGCCGCGGGCGCACGAGTACCTCGCGACACGCCGGAAGGCGGCGAGAGCGATCGAACGACGACTGCGCACCGAGCTCGGCGACGACGCGTTCGAAGCGCTCGCGCGGCTGTTCGACGCGCTCGGCGGCGAGGATCAGCCACGGATGCGCGACTACCTCCGCAGCCGGGCACTCCCGGAGCCGTAGCCGTCGTGCCGGCGCGATCGATCCGCGCATTGCGTGCACGCGATGCCCGGAGCAGGAGTCGAACCTGCACGCAACCGAACGTCGCAACGTGGGGTCGCGACCCGGGGAAGACGCCGCCGCGGCACAAGCGCGGCCATCGCCGATTCGACTACCGGCGGGGCTGGTCGCGGGTGAACTGGCGGAACGGATCGAGTGGTGGCGGGGCGTTCCGCGCCCGGTACGCGGCGCGGCTCGCGGCTCGTGCCGAACGGATACCGCTCCACACCTCAGCGGCCTCGACAGCGATCTGTTGCAGGCGCGCGGAACGCTTCGCGTCGACCACGCCGGTCGCCGTGATCGCGCGCAGCTTCGTCTCCTCGTGTCGCAGCTTCGCAAGTCGTTCGAAGAGCTGGGTCTCGGATGCGATCGCCGTGCCGCGATGTGGATCCACGTTTCGACGGTACTCCTCCGTGCGCGAATCCGGGCGTCATCGATACGTGGAGCGGCTACGGTCGAGCGCGAACGTCATGCGATGCGTTCCCTCCGCTCCCGTCCGTCGGACCGGTCGTCGTGGTTCGTGGCGGACCGAGGAGTGACGGAGATGTCGCCTTCCGATGCCGAGACGTCATGGGGCTACCTGCGCGACGACGTCATGGCGGACCCCGAGTCGCGGGCCGCGGTCGTCGAGCAGCGTCGTCTCTATCTGACCGCGCAGGTGAAGAAGCGGGGTCTGCAGCCCGTGCAGACGGTCGTCGTGACGCGTCTCGCGTCGGGCGACGCACCGCCGGGCTGCGCGAGGTACTCGTTCGTGCTCGAGGCACGAGACCCGATCGGCTGACGTCTGCGATGGCGCGCTGATACTCGCCGCCCCGTCAGTCGCTCCCGCGGCGCTCCGGTCATCCGGATGCGCGGGAGCGTGCGCGGTGCCACAGCGGACGGTACCCGCGACCACGGCGCTCCCGGATGCGGCTGCTACCGTCGAGAGGTCGATGCGCCGGCCGCGCTGGCGAGACCGGTCTTCGACATCCCTGCGGGTCTCCCGCGCCGACGCTGCCGGGGACGACGACTGCGCGACTCCCCGGAGGAAGCTCGTGAGCGAATCGACGCGCATGCCCGACACGAAATTGCTCGCGACCGATCGTCCGGCGCTCGGCGGGATCGGGACGGCGGCGGAGCAACCGGGCACACGACACCCCCACGACGTCGCGACGCCGACCCCACTCGTCGACCGGGCCTTCGCGTTCGTCGACCTCTGTGGCTTCACGACGTTCCTCACGTCGGAGGGCGAGCACGCAGCGATCGAATCCCTGCGGCGATTCCGCGTCGCGGCACGCGACATCGCCACGCGGCGAGGAGTTCAGGTCACGAAGTGGTTGGGCGACGGCGCGATGCTCACCGCGCACGAGGTCGGTCCCGCGATCGCCACCGCAGCGGAGCTCGTCGCACGCGGTCGTGACGACGTGTTGCCGTTACGAGGCGGGGTCGCGCATGGCGCGGTGTTGCTGTTCGACGGCGACGACTACATCGGACGCCCGACGAACCTCGCCTCCCGCTTGTGCGACGCGGCACGACCGGGTGAGCTCCTCGCCGTGGGGTATCCCGCGGACGCCTTGCCGCGCTGGATCGAGGTGACCCAGACGCGCGACCTCACGCTGCGCAGCATCGGCGTGATCCGCGACGTCCAGCACCTCGCCGTCGCGACGGACGTCCCCCGCACGTCCCTGGTCATGCGCCCGGCCGACGGGGAGGAGCTCGTTCCCTGAACGCGCGAGTGCGAGCGGGCCGCCGCCGCGACGAGTTCGGATACCATGACCCAGACCTCGTGATCGCGCCCCTGGACCCCGGACGCCGTGGACAGAAGGGCGCCTCACATGTCGACTGCCACTGCGGACCGGACGGGTCCGTCTGCTTCGATCCCGCCGACTCCGCAGCCGAGTGAACCGCCGAGCCGGAGCGCGCTGGTCGTGTCGCGCACGATCACCGGGATCCTCGTCGGCGGTCCGGTCGTCGCGATCGGCGCCGCGGTGTTGCTCTGGTCCGGTCACGGCGTCGAGGTACGGACGCTCGTGCTGGCGCTCGCCTTCTACGTCGTGACGGCGTTCGGTGTGACCGTCGGGTTCCATCGTCTCTTCACGCACCGCAGCTTCACGGCGAACCGACCGCTCAGGATCGCCCTCGCGGTCGCGGGCTCGATGGCGGTCGAAGGCGCACCCATCGGCTGGGTGGCGAACCACCGTCGACACCACGTGTACAGCGACCGCCCGGGCGACCCGCACTCGCCGCACGGCTTCGGTGCCGACGTGCGCGGTCAGCTCCTCGGGCTGTTCCACGCGCATTGCGGCTGGCTGTTCACGCCGGACACGACGCCGACCCGTCGGTTCGCGCCCGACTTGTTGCGCGACCGTGACCTCGTCACGGTGAACCGTCTCTTTCCGCTGCTCGCAGTCGTCTCTTTGGTCGCCCCGTTCGGGTTGGGTTGGCTCCTTTCCGGCACGCTTGCCGGTGCGCTCTCCGCGCTCGTGTGGGCAGGCGTGCTGCGCATGGCGGCGCTGCACCACGTCACCTGGAGCGTCAACTCGCTGTGCCACGCGTTCGGCAAGCGGCCGTTCACGACGAAGGACCGCAGCACGAACCTTGCCGCGCTCGCGGTGGTGTCACTCGGCGACAGCTGGCACAACTTCCACCACGCCCATCCCGACGCTGCCCGTCACGGCGTGCTCCGTCACCAGATCGACCCGTCCGCCGCGCTCATCCGCATCTTCGAACGTTCGGGCTGTGCAACGAACGTCCGTTGGTACGAACGCGACAGGAGTGGACGTCTCGCGATCCCGGCATGACGCACGCGTCACCAACCCGAGGGTGTACGGTTGGTTCGGCGCCTTTCCTCGGCGTCCTTCCCGCTCCCGTCCGTCGGACCGGTCGTCGTCTTCCTGGCGGAACGAGGAGCATCATGGTGTCACCCGACTACCTGCAAACCGAATGGCGACCACCCGTCACGCGCGTCGTACGACCTACCGGCGCGCTCACCGCGACGACGACCCCGGGGCTGCGCCGCTGGGTCGCAACGCAGCTCTCCGAAGGCGCGCGTCGCATCGTCGTCGACCTGTCGCGGGTGACCTCCTGCGACGACTCGGCGGTGTCCGGGCTCCTCATCTGCGAGCGGGCTGCGCGTGCAGCACACGCCGTGCTGGTCGTGACCGTGGATGGACGCGACGAGAGGAACCGGCATGGACGAGCCTCGAACGGTTCGTCACGCCGCCACCCGTCCGGGTGAGCACGTCATCTGCCCGGTCGGCGAGCTGACCGCCGACACCGCGCCCGCCTTTCGCACGTCGATCACCCATGTCCTGTTGGAAGGGACGCGCCGGATCGTCCTCGACCTGTCGTCGACCAGCCGGATCGACCGCGCCGGGCGTGACGCGCTCGTCCGCTGCGCACGTGCCGTCCGCGCGAGCCACGCGACGCTGATCCTCCGAGCCGCCCCCGACCACGTCCAGGAGCTCTTCCGGCGTTCCGACGCGCAGAGCGACGCTCAGGAGCGCCTCGACGTCGAGCTCATGACCGATACCGACGAGGTCGCGCTCCAGCGCGACAGACTCGAGACCGACACCGGCGGATGCGTGTGCGGGACCTTCATGGAGCGGACGACCACCGGCCATCCGCTCGTCTGCGTGCTGCCGCTCGCCCATGCGGGCGACCATCGCTGGCGGTGACGCGCCCGGCGCCTGCGCAACGTAAGCATTCTGATTCTAGATATAGAGTGCTACCATCGTCGAGGTGGGGTCGGAGTGGAGCTTCCTGACGAATCACGCGCGCGTGTTGCTGTGCATCGCGCACGACCCCGGCATTCGTCTCCGCGAGCTCGCGGCGACGCTCGGGATCACGGAGCGGAGCGCGTACAGCATCGTCACCGACCTCGCCGCCGCCGGCTACGTCGTGAAGGAGCGCGACGGTCGACGCAATCGGTACCGCGTGCGACATGACCTCCCGCTTCGCGAGCCGGTCGTTCGGGAACGCACCATCGGCGAGCTCCTCGAACTGCTCGTCGAGACGAGACCTGGCGTACGGCGCAGGACGCGCAGCCGGGCCGGCACGGTGACACCGAAGCGGGCCTCGACACGCGGCCGCACACGAAGAACGGACGAGTCATGAAGGAACGCTGGCACTGCAAACCGGGTGGGAACGTCTGGCACTCCACGAGCCGATGCTCGCAATGGCCGCGGCTCGACTACTGGTCACGCAACCGGATGCCTGCGGGCGGCGAGCTCTGCGCCGAGTGCGCCGAGCTCCAGCGCATCCGCGAGCTCCGTGCGTCTGCGTCGATCTCGTGAGCGCGGTGTTCGGGTCGGGGCTGTCCGTCGGCGCCGAGGTCGACGTCCGCGACCGCTTCCGCGAACAGTGGAGTCGCGGCTACGAGATCGCCGGGACGACCACCACCGGCTATCTCGTCCGCCGTCACTCCGATGGTTATGTCCTCCCCGTCGAGTTCGCCCCGCGCGACATCTCCCCCGCGCGGTGATGAGTCGGTCCCGATGAGCGCACGATGGCTCGGTCGGCTCGGGGCAGGCTCGATCGAGCGCCTCCGCGCACGCGAGCTCCTGCCGGGCGACACGGTGTGTCCGGCACGCGGGCGGAACCGCGAACGCGTCGTCGACGTCGCGCGCGACGACAGCAGCCGAACCGTCGACCTGCGCTTCGAATCGGGCGGAACGGCAACGTACGGATACGACACGGACGTGGGCGTGGAACGTCGCTGACGGCTCGCACGTCGCATCGGGACAGGATGAGCGCATGTTGACGTGGGAGTACATGATCGTCGCGTTGCCGCAGCTGCAGGCGCCGACACCGATGCCCGCCCAATCGGCAGCTGTCGTGGCGCTCAATCGTGAGGGCAGTCAGGGCTGGGAGGCCATCGGGATGACCGCCCTGCCCGACGGGGCCCTTGCGGTGCTCATGAAGCGACCGGCCACCGAGTAAGACCGGGTCGCCCGGTTCGCTCCACGAGCTCGCCGCGCTGGGTCACTCGGGCCACACGCTCGGAACATCGCCGTGTAGCTGCTGCTCGATCTGCGCGACGTGCTCGCGAAGATCGGCCGCGAGCTGCTGCGGCGCCGGCGCATGCGGTGCGCCGAGGAGGTGCACCTGGTCGTAGGTGAGCTGCAGGTCGTTCGGGTACCGCTCACCCTCGAGCAACGTGCTCAGGCGGGCCAACAACGTCGCGATCGCGTGCGCTTCCCGGCCGCTCAGCCTGACCGTGCCCCAATCGTCGTCACGGGCCATGCGGATCTGCTCCCTTCCGCGCGTTCGCGGTGAACGACGACGACCGCGGAGTCACGGTACGGTACCGAGCAGTGGCGAAACCGCGAGCAAGGACCGACCCCGCGAAGCGCACCCGCTCCGGCGACGGAGAAGGCGGCGGACCGCCCGGGAAGAAGCAGCGACGCCGACAGCGACGCAACGACCGTCGCCGGGGCAGCCGCTCGGGCTGAGCTCCACCCGGCCGCGAGATCAGGGCGTCACTCCGGCCGGCTCGTCGCACCGTTCGGTGCTGGCGCGGTCGGCGGCGTGCCCACCGCGGCGGCTTCCCGAGCGAGGAAGCCGCCGAGCTCCTGGATCGTGCTCATGAGCGGTGCCGGGAAGACGACCGTCGTGTTCTTGTCGACGCCGATCTCCACCAGGCTCTGCAGATTGCGGAGCTGGAGCGCGAGAGGGTGAGCCATCATGATGTCGGACGCCGCGCCGAGCGCGTCGGCCGCGAGAGACTCGCCCTCGGCGGCGATGATCTTGGCCCGCTTCTCGCGCTCCGCCTCGGCCTGACGCGCCATCGCCCGTTTCATGGTCTCCGGAAGCTGGATGTCCTTCAGCTCGACCAGCGTCACGACGACACCCCAGTCCTCGGTCGCGACGTCGAGGATCTCGCGGATGTTGACGTTGATGCGGTCGGTCTCCGCCAAGGTCTCGTCCAGCGTGTGCTGCCCGACGACCTTGCGCAGCGTCGTCTGGGCGATCTGATTGATCGCGGCGGCGACGTTCTCGATCGCCACGACCGACTTGGTCGCGTCGACCACGCGGAAGTAGGCGACCGCCGACACGTCGACGCTCACGTTGTCACGCGTGATGATCCCCTGCGACTGGATGGGCATCGTCACGATCCGTAGCGACACGCGCCGCAGTCGATCGATGACCGGCACGATCCGGGTGAGGCCCGGCGTGCGAACGCCGACGACCCGGCCGAGACGGAACAGCACCCCCTCCTCGTACTGCTTCACCACCCGCAGCGACGCGACGAGCACGATCAGCGCCACGAACGCGACGACGGCCACGACGACGATCACGATCAGTACTGCCATTCGTTGCTCCTTCGATCCTCGAGCGCACCCGAGCAGCAGACACAAGACGCGGCCTCGCCAACGCGAGGAACGGCCGCGGCGATCGCACCGGCGACGACGACCACCACGAACGACTGGTCGACGCGCACCGTCGTTGCGTGTGACGCGCCACGCCGCATCGTGGGAGCGGGTCGAGCGCGGCTCGCCGTCATGACGCTGACCGTAAATCATGAAGCAGCCAACTAGCAAATAATTTCTAGTTTTTCTCTGCTAACATCTTGGTGAAACGACGAGCGGACCTGGTCACGTTGCACGTTGACCAACACCGCCTCTGCTCGTGCTCCTCGGTTCCGCACGACCATCACAGGAGGGCGACGATGCGTTCGGTCACCGACGACTCACGGCACGCGATGTACGCCGCCATCTCGGCGGCGTTGCCCGCCGGCGACGTCGCCGCCGCGGCCCGCCGGCAGCGCGGCCTGCTCGAAGAGGCGCGCGGCGTCTTCACCGATCGACTGGCCCGTGCCTCCGACGACTACGAAGCGACGAACGCGCTACGGCTCGTCTACCAGGCGATCGACGGGCTCGACCCTCAGAGCAGGGACGGGGTCATCCCGTTCGCGACGCCGCGGCGCTGGTCCCCCGAATGGCGCATCGAGCGCCGACGCGCCGGCCGCGCGCGACACGATGGCGCGAAAGGAGCCACGACGCCGGCAGCCGCCGTGACCGTGAAGCCTCCGGAGCATGGGATGCGGTCCCCCGCGCGTCGGCGCGTCCACGCGCCAGTGTCCATCGACGGCTTGTCGCTCGATCGCGCCGCGGACGACGGCTGGCCACCCGACCACTCGCAGCACCCGCAGCACCGAGCCGGACCTCGCGCTGCGACAGCCGTCGACCGCCGATGAGACCCGCGGGTCGTCACGAAGGTCACGATCCGTGCTGGCAGTCGCCGGTCTCAGTCAGCCTCGGTCGGCGTGTCGCGCTGCCGGCCGCGGAACCGTCAAGGCTCGGGAGCGGCGACGTGGCGAGCGATGGGGCGCCGGCCAGAGCACCGAGGATCGCCGCGACGAACAACGCGATCCACAGCGGCGCGGTCACCCGCGGAACGATGAAGCGGATCTTCGTCTCCCTCGGATTCTCGACGATGAACACGAAGACGAGGGCGACGAGGACGACGGCAAGAACGAGTCGTTGCGTGAGAGCGCGTTTGCCGGCCCGCCTTGAACCCGGCTCCGATTGTCTCACCGGACGCTCGGCGAGAGAAGGCGTCCAGTCGCGACGGCGAACCGCAGTCCCGAATCCTGGAACTCGTCATCGCCTTCTCGAAGTCTCCTGCTGCTCTGGCACCAGACGTACGTTGCACGGCCGCACGTCCAGGGCTCGTTCACCAGCCGGGCCCGCAGGCACCCGGACCCGGGCGGTCATGGCGCCGTCGAACGCTTTCGCGCCTTCGACGGCGGGCATATCGTGAAGTGCCTCTCCCTCTGCGTTGCTCAGGACCCCGGTGGCGCACCCGACAACGGGTGGTGAACAGCCGGCATGAGCACATCGCAGACGTCACGGTCGATCTCGGACGCGGTCGCTCCGACCTTCAGCAGCGCAGCATGCGACCGGTTGCGCGACGCGTGGTGTGAGCGGTGCCGCTCGGACCCCGAGCTGGTCGAACGCCCGCCGCCCATTGCCCGCGAGATGATTCGCGCCGTCTCCTCGGCGCCCGGCCGTCCCCAGCCGCCGGGGCGTGGCGTCGACGAGGACCTGCGACCGCTGGCCCAACACTTCGCGCGGCAGGCCGGCTCGGTGGACGTCGCGCTGGCACAGCTCGCGTGCATGCGCGAGACCTTCGAGCACGCGCTACTGCGACGCAGCGCGAGCGGCCGTGCCGGACGGTCGCGATTGGTGCTCGCCGGGCTGGTGCAGCGTCTGATGATGGTCGTCGCACACGAAGCCGTCGCGGCACTGCAGGCGGACGCGCTGTGCGATCCTCTGACCGGCGTGGGCAACCGGCGTGCGTTCGATCTCGGGTTCGCGAAAGAGCGCGCCCGCGCCGAACGTCATCAGCGGTTCCTCAGCGTCGCGATGATCGACGTGGAGGGGCTGAAGGGCGTCAGCGACACGAACGATCACGCCGCCGGTGACGAACGTCTCCAGGGCCTTGCGGAGCACCTCGTCGCGGCATGTCGGCGCATGGACGGGGCGTACCGGATCGGAGGCGACGAGCTCGTCGTGCTCATGCCCGAGACGGACAGCGCGGGAGCGAAGGCCTTCGTCACGCGGTTGCGTGGTGCCCCGATGCCGTCGTTCAGTGCGGGGATCGCGACGTTCCCGTCGGACGGCTTCGACCTCCTCGGTGTCGCCGACTCCCGGCTCTACGCCGGGCGGGCCGAACGCGGCTCGCCCGGTCGCGTTGCCGTGGCGCGTTCGTAGCGGCGCTCGACGAGGTGCAACGCGGCGCGCTCGAACACGTCGTTGCCGGGCTCGCGTCCGATCAGTCGGCCGGTCAGGCTCCCGGTCGCCAGACGTGCGCCGCGTGTGCCCACGTCCTCGGGACCACGGGGGCCGGGATCATGTTCAAGATCGCCGACCGTCACCACGGGTCGCTGGGCTCGTCCGACCACGCGGCGGCCCTGCTCGAGGACCTGCAATTCACGTTGGGTGAGGGACCCTGCATCGACGCCTACGAAGCCGGCCGATCCGTGTCGGTCCCCGATCTCGACGACGCCGCGGCTCACCGCTGGCCTGCTCTCGTGCCTGCGCTGATCGACACCGGCATCCGTGCCGTGTTCGCGTTCCCGTTGCAGCTGGGAACGATCCGTCTCGGTGCACTCGATCTGCATTGCGGCCAGCCGGGCGACCTGCGCACCCAGCAGTACGACGACGCGCGGATCGTCGCCGAGGTCGTCACCCATGCCCTCCTCGAACTGCAGGCCGGCACGGCGACGGGCGCGCTCGCGCCCGAGCTCGAGCGCGCGGAGACCTTGCGCATCGAGGTTCATCAAGCGTCCGGGATGGTCGCGGCCCAGCTCGGCGTGGGCGTCGGGGAGGCCCTCGTGCGTCTCCGGGCGCATGCCTACGCTGAGGGACGCCCGGTCGATGACGTCGCCCGCGATGTCATCGCGCGCAAGCTCAGGATCGAGTGACGAGGCGGGTCACGCACGCGACCGCACCTCCCAAACGGAGCCCTTCGTCGATGCCACAGCGCGATGCACTCCTCGCACAGACCTTCGTCGACATCGCGGACACGCTGGTTGCCGACTTCGACGTACTCGACTACCTCTCGGTCCTGACCGGCCGATGCGTCGACCTGTTCGACCTGTCAGAGGCGGGCATCATGCTCGCCGACACGCCCGGCGCGCTCCACGTCGCCGCGTCGTCCAGCGAGCGGATGGGACTCCTCGAGCTCTTCGAGCTCCAACACGACGAAGGCCCCTGTCTCGAGTGCTACCGCACAGGGGGACAGGTCGCGTGCGACGACCTGGCGGGCGCGTCGGCGCGCTGGCCGGTCTTCGCGCCCGAGGCGATGAGAGCCGGGTTCGGGTCGGTGTTCGCCGTCCCGCTGCGCCTGCGCGACCAGATCATCGGTTCACTCAACCTGTTGCGTCACCAGGCGAACGACCTCGCGCCGTCTGATCTCCTGATCGCGCAGGCGCTCGCCGACGTCGCGACGATCGGGATCCTGCAGCACCGCGCCGCCGACGAGTCGCGACTGCTGACCGAGCAGCTGCAGTACGCGCTGAACAGCCGCGTGGTCATCGAGCAGGCCAAGGGTGTCGTGTCCGAGCACACGGGCCGCGACATGCCCGACGCGTTCGCCGCGCTTCGCAGCTATGCCCGCGAGCACAACGCGCGGCTCGTCGACGTCGCGGAAGCCGTCGCCGCGCGCACGCTGCCCGCGCACGCCGTCGTCGCAGGGAAGCCGCGGCATCCGCCACGTCGGTGACGGACGGTCACACACTCGCACGTCGTGCACCAGCACGCAGAAGTCGAGTGGGCCGAGGCGGAGAGCAACCGGTCCCCCCACGGGGGAACGTCCGGAACCGATCACTCCCGCCTCGGCTGCACGCGCCGACGGCCGAACGCTCCTGCCCACGGCGTCCGACCCGCCGACGCGCACCCGTGGCCTCGCGCCACCCCGCGTCGACCGGACCCGGCGGCACGCCCACGCTGCCGTCGGGTGCATCGACGCTCCCCTCGCGAGACAACCACGCTGACGTGGTGCGCCAGGGTCCGGAGCGCACGAGCAGATCCTGTCGCCGGGTACCTCGGAGCCGACGTTGCGTCGACACGGCACGACGACGAGGTGAGGACCGTACCGGCAGAGAGGTGACGGGGCAACTACCGACTCGACCGGCGAGCGCGGCCACGCGTTCGCCGCGGCCCACCGTGCGGTCGCGGGGGATCTTCGAGCAGGTGTTGCGCGCCGATGATCTCCAGGATGCGTCGGTTCGCGGTGAACGACGACGACCGCGGGCGAGGCAGCCGCTCGGGCTGAGCTGCACCTGGCCGCGCGATCCGGGCAGGCCGCAGCCTTCCTCCGTCCCGATCTGGGATCCGGTCTCGTACCTGACGTGTCTGCCACGAGGTTTCCCGCAGCTTCGCCGACTCGACGCGGTCGAACAGCGCGGTGAGCTCCTGCTCGATCACGAACGCGCCGGCCCCGGGATCGAAGACCTGATCGACGACGACGACCTTGCCGTTGCGGCCATCACCGTCGGCGAGCTCCGCGTCGCTGCCCTCCCCGCCGATCGGCAACGCCGTGCCCGCGCGCGGCGCTGCTCGATGGCGTCATCGCGAGATCCCGGTTCTCCCCTACGACAGCGAAACGGCCGAAGCGCACGCCGAGCTCCTCGCCACAGTCCCGTGAGGTCGGCCCCGCGATGCACACGACCTGATGATCGCAACCGCGCGAGGGGCGGGAAGCACGGTCGTCACGGCCAACGCCTCGGCGCTCGTCGAGCTCCCAGGCGTCGCAGCTCGCTCGCAATGACCTGCGCGTCCGTGAGCCGTTGCCGCACGTGTGCCTCGCAGCGTTCCAACGGCTCCCACTCCCGGAACGAGCGCCCTACCTCCCGGGAACCATCCAGAAGGTGGCGAATTTCGACGGGCAGGTCTGGCGAGATCTACGTGAGCACGTTCACCGGTGCAAGGTCACAGTTCGGTCCGGCGCGATTCGCCGTCGTGCCGACCGCGCTCGAACTCCGTCGACGCTTGCCCGAACGATCGTGCGAGCTTCGGCAGTCGCGTCGCGCCGAAGAGCAACACGACGACGGCCAGCACGATCAGGAGCTCGGGTGCTCCGAGACCCAACATGAGTTCTCCTGGCGTAGTCGAGGCTTGTGGTTCACACGGCTTGTCGTCGTGCAATCCGATCGAACGGGATGGCTTGCGGCGGGACGTGTCGGGCAGGCCGCGCGACCCCGCGGGAGGCTTCACTCGTCGCAGCTGCTACCGCCGGGCGGATGACGGTCGGCGCGTCCGCCCTGTGATCCTCGAGCAGCGCGTCGTCGTTCGCGCCGAGGAGCGTCTCCACGTCGAGTTGGAGGTGCTCACGCAACCGTTGGAGGTCTCGGTAGGCGTGCCCGGCGCGTCGGGCGAGGTCGGGAAGCTTGTCGGGGCCGAGTACGAGGAGCGCGACGATCGCGACGACAACGAGATGCACGAAGCCGAGTCCCGGCACCATGCCGTTCGCCTACTCGGCGCGGGTGTCGTCGGTAGCACCGTGGCGAACACCTTCGTGGAACTCCTTGGACGCGGCGCCGAGCGATCGGGCGAGCTTCGGGATCTGGGTGCTGCCGAACAACAACGCGACGATCGCGACGACGATCAGGATGTCGGGGCCGATGATCTCGGCGAAGACGGGATGCATGGTTGCCTCCAGGCGTGAGTTGAGGGCGGGCACACGCATCGGCGCGGGCACCCGCGCGTGGTACCGATCGGCGAGGGAACCGACCGGCCGGTGCGGAAGTGTTCAGCCGATCTGGTCGGTGGTGGTACGGGCGCCGTCGGTCTTCGCGAACGTGTCGGGCGCGGGGTACTGACCCAGCACGAAGTTCAGGATCGCCGCGTGTTGCATCTCGACGGGCTGGATCGACGCCGCGGTCTTGATCCCGCCCGGGTCACTGATCGCGCCGATGCCGCTCAGATACGTCGCCGCGGCGACGTTCTCGAGCTGCAACGCGAGCGTCGCGAGTCCCGCGACGTCGGTCACCTTCGCGAACGCGGGGTCGACGACACCGTTCTTCACGGTCAGGTCGACACCCGTCACCTTCGCCTTCCCCGCTTGCGCGAGCGCGGCGTTCCACGCGTCGGCGTGGGCCTTGTGCTGGGTCTGCGCGGTCTGGGCGAACGTCACGACCGCGGGCGGGACCGTGCCGAGCTTGCCGGCCGTCGCGGCGTCGATCCCCGCCTGATAGGTCGCAACCGCCGTGTTCTCCAACGCCGCTGCGAGCGCGACAACGGCGAGGTCGCCGGTGAGCTTCTGGCTTCCGCCGCCGGCGACCGTCGACCGGGTCGTGCCGCCCGACTTCTTCTTCGAGCTGCCGCTGCTGCCGCCACAGGCGGCGAGCGCGACGCCGCCGAGCGCGATCCCGGCGCCGAGCAGGAAGCCGCGCCGGGTCGCGGCGGCGGACGTGAGCCCGTCGACACCCGCGCGCAGGCCGTTGCGCAGCTCGGCCCACTCGTCGAGCGCCGCGCGCATCTTCGGGAGGCTCTCCTGGTGGCGCTCCTCGAGCTCCGCGGTCATCGCGGTGAGCTCGCCCTCGGAGATCTGGATGGGATCGTTGTGGTGCGGGGCGCTCACTTCACCGCTCCTTCACTGGCAGGCCGGGCCTGGTCCGTCTTGATGAACGTGTCGGGGAACCCGACGCTGCCCGCGGCGGCGGGAAGCTGCGCGACAGGCGGCGGCAGCGTGATCCACTCGGGATGTCCGGCCGACAGGAGCGCCTTCACCGCGTTGAGCACGGCGACGTGTTGCGCCTCGACGCCCATGATGCTCGCCGTCAACTTGCGGGCGTTGGTGTCGGAGTACGCGCCGACATCCGCGACGTAGGTCTCCGCGGCGCCGGTCTCGAGCTGGATCGCGAGGTCGACGAGCGGGCCGGGGCCGGTGAGCCCCGGCTTTGCCTTGTTCACGACGTCGAGCAGCACCGGGTCCGGCTGGTCCTGGGCCTTGCCCCCCAACTGGGTGACCGCGGCGTTGAACGCCTTCGCGTGATCGGTGTGCTGCTGGCGGGTCGTCGTCACGAACGTCTGGACGACCTTCGGCAACGAGCTCGCGAACGGCAGACCCAGCGCGGCGGTGTAGGTCGCGACGGCGAGGTTCTCGATCGACGCCGCGGTTTGCAGCATCTGGACGTCCATCGACTGGTCCGCGAACGCGGGGCGCGCCATCAGCGTCAGCAACGCCCCGCCGAAACCGGCCGCCGCGAGCGCGCCGCCGCCCATCACGCCACGCGAGATCAGACCGCGACTCTCGTGGGCGAACCGGCGTGACTCGTCGAGGTCGTGTCGGCCTCTCTCGTGAGCGAGGTCCACGGTCTCGTCCAGCGCCGGCCGCGCGTTGCGCAGCGCGTCGGACTGCAGATCCTCGGACTCCTCGACGAGCTCGCCGAGGCGTCGTTCGTCAACTGACATGCGCGCTCCCTCATTTGCGGACGTGGCGTCCCGGTCAACCGGTGACCTCGAGGACGCCCTTCATGAACTGGTGGATGTCGCAGTGGTAGGGGTACGTCCCCGCCTTGGTCACCGTGAACGTCGCGGTGCCGCCGCCGTGGATGTGACCGGTGTCGAAGCTGCCCTTGTCCGCGGTCACGGTGTGGTCGGTGCTGTCGGTGTTGCGCACTGTCACGGTCGCACCGACCTTCACCTTCAACGGGTTCGGCGAGTACTCGAAGTTCTTGATCGCGATCGTCGTGCCCGTCGCCGCCGGCGTGGTCGATTCGGACGTCGCACCCGATGCCGCCTTGCTGTGCGAGCTCGAGCTGCATCCGACGACGCCGAGCACGAACACAACCGCAGCGATGACGACCAACGAGGACCGAACCGCGCGTCGCATGCCATCTCCGTTCCGTGCGACTCGGCCCCTGTTCGGAGCTGCAACCGCACCCGGATGACGTCTCGCGACACGACGGGCTTCGGCACGAGCGATCATCCCGTCCCGGTGGCCGGTCCGAACATCTGCCGTGACACAGCGCACGGCGTCGCACGATCCGACCTGGACACGGATCGCCACCGCGCCGTGGAGACCCCGGCACAGCTCACTCGCGCCGGCGAACGTCCCGCTCGCGTTCCTCGCCACGCGGTTGCTCCTCGCCGACGCCGCCGCCGCGACACGTGCCCCCTCGCGACGCCTCGACCGCGTCGATCCGGCTGTCGACAGTGACGACACCGCACAGCGCGCACACGACGCGCAACACGCGTCGGGCGCGCTCGACGTCGAGCTCGAACCCGCCGACACACGACCGGTCGTGCACGCAGTCGGCGCGGCAGACGGCCGCGGCTACCTGCTCGACGGCAACCTGCCGAACCTGCCGGGCGGGCGCACCTACCGGCTGCGGGCGCCCGTCGACGCGGAGCGCACACGATGACCGCCGTGCTCGGACTCCGCCGTCATCGAGCGCGACGACAGCCGGGCGGCGCGATGCCGATACTCGACCACCTGCGCGAGCTCCGGCGACGGCTCTTCGTCTCGATCGTCGCGGTGGCCATCGGCGCCGTTGTCACGTTCGTCTTCTCGCGCGAGGTCATCAGCTTCTTGGTCCACTACTACCAGCACGCCACACACGGCCAACGCGACGCGCTGATCTTCACCGGACCACTCGACGCGTTCAAGGTGAGGCTCCAGATCGCGACCTACGGCGGGATCGTCCTCGCGCTTCCGGTGTGGCTCTGGCAACTCTGGCGGTTCGTCACCCCCGCGCTCGACCGTCGCGAGAAGCGCTACGCAATCCCGTTCATCGTGTCGTCTGTCGCACTTTTTGCGCTCGGCGCGTGGATCGCGCTTCTCACCCTCACCAAAGCGCTCGCGTTCCTGCTCGGTGTCGGCGGTCCCCAACTCCAGCCGTTCCTCACCGCCGACAAGTACCTGTCGCTCGTCTCGCTGATGATCGTGGCGTTCGGGCTCTCGTTCGAGTTTCCCGTGTTGCTGATGTTCCTGCTCGTCGCCCGCGTGCTCTCGACCGAGCAGCTCCGACACTGGCGGCGGATCGCGATCGTCGTCATCGTGCTGTTCGCCGCGGTGATCACCCCTAGCCAGGACCCGTACTCACTCTTCGCGATGGCCGTCCCCATGTACGTCTTCTACGAGACGTGCATTCTCCTCGGCCGCGTCCTGAAACGCTGACGCGGCCAGGCCCGTGGACGGCGACATCGGTGGCACGTCCACTCCGAGCCCTCACAACCGTGACGTGTCACCGAGCGTCGGGCCATGGGTCGCCGTCCCCGAGACCGACACGCACCTGCACGTCCACACGGAGAACCACGTCCGGTTCCCGGCCGCGATCTCGCTCACCGGCGAGCAGGTCGGTGCCCGATGTGCGACTCGTGCGGATGCCCTGATCTGTCCCCGGTCGTGGAGCCGTCGGCAGACCACGAGACCCTCGGCGCGCTCGACCGCCGCGTACGCGACGGACTCTGCGACGGCGACATCACCGTGCGCGCACGTCGTTCGACGCCGTCATCGACACGCTGCGTGCGCACACCGCCGAGGAAGAGCGCGGGTTGCTCGCCGTGGCGCGCGCCCAGAGCGACCTCGCAGCCTTCGTCGATCAGCTCGAACGCGCCGACACCGAGGCCTGACGTTGGCGCGCCTGGCCGCGGACACGCATCCTGCGACGTATGCATCCTCGCATGGAGCGACGCGCCGCCGGGTAGGCGAGGGGTGGTGACCGTTCCGAATCCGGTCCGGTCGTTGGAGCGGATCCTCGGGCGCGACCTTCGGGGCGCGCTGGCTGACGACATACGCGCGACGCGCCTGAGCCAAGCGCGGCCGGGTACGCCGATCGAGGGCGCCGACATCGCCGACTTGCCGTCGAGCGCCCGGCGATACCTGGAGGCGATGGGAGTCGTCGGGCGCCCCCGCGACGAGTCGTTCGTCGCCCACCTCACCGGCACGTTCCGACTCCGGCCGAAGCAGCGCTTCATGCGCTGTGAGGCCTGGCAGTGCAACACGGCCGACCCGCTCGCGCGCTTGTTCCACATGCGCATCGACTTGGCCGGTGTCGTACCGATGGTCGGCCGCGATGCATATGCGTCCGGTCGCGGCGCGATGCGCGGCAGGCTGCTCGGGCTGGTCACCGTCGCGAAGGGAGAAGGCGAGGAGTTCGACGTCGGCGAGCTCACGACGTGGCTCAACGACGCCGTCATCATGTGCCCATCGATGCTTCTCACCCCCGCGGTGTCGTTCGACGCGCTCGACGACACCACGTTCGACGTCTCCTGTCGGCACGCGGGCCGGACGGTGACGGCGCGCGTCTTTCTCGACGAGGTCGGTCACCCACGCGATTTTCGGACGACGGACCGGTATGCGGACCTGCCGGGTGGGCTGCGACGCGCCGAGTGGTCGACCCCGCTGTCGGGCTGGCACGACGTGCACGGTCGCGCGCTCCCGTCCGCCGGACGCGCGGTGTGGAAGCTCGAGGACGGCGACCTGACCTACCTGCAGGTCGTCTTCCGCGACGATGCGATCACGTACAACCCGAACCTGGTCCCCACGCGCCCCGCATCGGCGTCAGGCGGATAGCGCGTCACAACCGCCTGCCGCGCCCGGGACCGCTCCCGACGCGAAGCGAGGGTTCGAGGTCCGGAGCCGTCGTGGCGCCATTTGCAAATTGCCCGCTGAATGCCCTTCGTGGCCTGGTCGGGATGCGACCGGTCACGTCAGCGCGCGCGTCACCTTCCGGGCGGCCGGTACGAGACCTCGACCTCGGCCGCGCGGTCGATCTCCTCCGGTGTCAGGAGCACGACGGTGCGGGTGCGGACGAGCCCGCTCGCCGCGACCGTGAGACCGATCGAGGCCGCTGCGACATTGTCGGGCATCTCCGCGACGACGTACACGTCGTCCTCGCCGAACGCGAAGTCGAACGTCTCGAGCTTGCCACCAGCCCCGCGGATCGCCTCCTCGACGGCCCTGCGCCTCGCGGTGCCCCCGCCCTCGAGGAGCCCTCGAATCCCGTCCGGCGTGTACGACGCGATGATCAGGTACCTCGGCATCGTCCCCTCCCGACGTCCTCTGCGGGGAGTGTCGCCCCGAGGACTGTCGGCGACAAGGGGTGTCCGT